>CAZEWV010000141.1:0-6833 GCA_964516025.1 uncultured Eubacteriales bacterium | reverse complement strand
AGTGCTTAAGGCTGACCCTGATACCAGGGATATACCGATACTGATACTATCCGTTTTGGAAGAAAGAGAAAAGGGAAACCTGTTGGGAGTAAGTGATTATGTGACCAAGCCTTTTAACAAGGAAAAGCTGATGGACAAGATAACCCGGTTGCTGGGGGAGGCTCAAAAGACGGTACTGGTAGCGGATGATGACAAATCACTGGTTAAGGCAATTAAATTTGAACTGGAAAAGAGAGGCTTCTCTGTTTATGTTGCCTACGACGGCGATGAAGCACTAAAAGTGGTAGAAAGCAAACGGCCCGATCTCATTGTCCTGGACATTTTGATGCCCCGGGTGGACGGGTACACGGTGATGAAGCTACTGAAAGAAAACCCGGACTCGGCCGATATTCCCATTATTGTGTTAACCGGTGTTGACATCGATGGTGGCAGAGTACAGGCTCTATCACTGGGTGCCACCGAATACGTCACCAAATCGGAAGGATTGAAGAAACTATTTGAAAATATCGACAATATCTTTGGCGGCAAACCCGGCAATTAAATAAAGCAACTCGGGCAAAATTTAATTCGTCTTCCGTAACTATCACCGTGGTATTTTTACATTTTGACGTGTTGGCGCAGTGGTCCAACACAAAGAAATCGGGAGTTCCTACAAAAATGAAATTTTTATTTATTCGAATAGCTATTCATAGATGTTGTTTTTGTCCACTTGATTCCGTCCCAGTACTTTATTTGGTTCTTATATTCTAAGATAGAATTCACAGAAAATTCAGAAATAAGATTATTGGCTATTAGTTCTTTTATTTTTTGCAAATAATCATCTTCAGGTTTAATCTCTAAGACATTAAGGTGAAAGTCAAAAACATATTTGATCATAAATTCCTTTAGGCCTTCTTGATGTTCATGAATAGTTACAACAATTTTTTTTTCTTCCTTTTCAATTTTAAGATGTTTCGTTCTGTTTCTTAACTGAAAGAGATCGTTTAGTATTGTTTTAGGAAATAAGATGTATAATCTTTCTAATCCTTGTTCCATTCCAATGAATTTATAATCTGGAGTTTCTGCTTGAGGGGAAGATCCAGATAATCTCATTGGATCGAGAACTGCAAGGAAAGCACAGGCGTAGCCATTATTCTGACCACCTATTAGAATTTCTTTTTGGCCGTCTTCATCGAGATCTTCAAATTTAATACAATCTTTGTTAATATGTCCTGAATTCCAATACTCTCCGACTGATGTACCTTTTGAATCAAGAATTGAAATTTGAAATGGGTACCAGGGAGAATGTGCAGCTCCAACAAAAATTAAGCTATTCCTGTTGTCTTCAAAGTCAATAATTCTAATAGTTGAAATTAAAAAAGTATTAGAGAATTCTTCATTTTGAGTGCTTACCTCTCTTCCTGGAGTAAATTCCCAAAGAATTTTTCCTTTGGAGGAAAAGCAAAAGAGTTTTGACGACGTACTCGCTTTATCTTCAAAATCATATAAAAACTATAGTACATTTTCTTTGTCTTTAGTAATATCCCCGAATATAGAAGTTTCCGCTGAATGTGTGTTAATTTTATTTTCAAATTGATAGTTCCAGAGGACATTATTGTTGATGTCCATAACATTCAAAATGTTATTTTCGATAAAAAATTTCGTTGGATTTTGATTGCCTTTGAGATAAGGAAGGATGATAAAAACAGATACCACAATTAGTATGAAAAAAAAAGAATAGAAAAGAAATTTCCGTGTTTTTTTCTGTAAAGAACTCTTTTCAAGTGTGGTTTGATTCTTGTTAAGGTTTACGAGCCAGTTGTCCAAGTCATTTTTGTATGCATAGACTCTTGACCTTTTTATTTTGTCAATGCGGATAACCGGTAAATTATATTTTTTTTCATAGCGTAGACACGTACGAACATCGCATTTTAGATAAGCTGCAATTTCTTTCCAAGAGGAAAGCAAATTGCTATTCTTTTCCGGTTGCATTTTTTCTTAATATATATAGAAGAAAAATATTTATGTCAATTTAACAATCTGTATCAAGGCCAAAGGACAAAAAATGACAGTCCATGGTTGGGAAAGTTTAGGCAATCTCTGACACACCAGAGGCACATGAGTGGTGGTCTATGTCGTAATAATGTGTCTGTCTATGAATCAGTAGGTCGGGGGTTCGACTCCCCCTGCTGGCTCTCTTTATTTTCTTATGTTAAGGGAGTAATCTCTCCGATGTAGAGCGGAGGGAGGTCGAGAGATATCTTATTGAAAGTTGGGGACTCGAGCTTTTTTGCTGAGGTCTTCCAGCGCTTTTTGGATCTCCGTATCAGATTTTCCTTGAATTTGGATCTTTTTGTTCATCCCCATAGCCGCTCCCAATAGTAAACCCACGCCTCCGGCAATAGCCCCATAGAGTAAAAAACTCGGCATTCCGTGTTCGGTTAATTCATCATCCGCTGCTATCGTACCGGTAACCTTCCTATCCGTTTTTCCTGTGAGTCCCTGTGTAGCTGCACCGCCTAAAGCTCCAAGGAGACCAAATTCAAACATCAAGGACTTTTTCCGAATGGTGATCGCTTTCACATCCTTTATCTGCACTGTAATATCTGCATTTGTTTCTGTGTTCAACAACAACAGCGAATCCTTTTTTACAGTAATGAGTTCACCCATGACTTCTTGGCCATCAATTTTCTCGACTGTAAGTTTGGCCCCCTTCTTTTCCTGCGCTGTTAAATTTCCTGAAAGTGCCACTAAACAGAAAATAAGAAACAATGCCGTGAATTTTTTCCCTCTTAAACACATGTTAGCCTCCAATTCCATTTTTAATTCGATTTTCTAAGAAAGTTGAAAATAAATTTTATGGCCTTCAGCCCCGATATATTTCATAATAAAAAAATAATTGTATTTTATTCTATGTTAATTTTTTAAGAATTTCAAATGGGAAAATGTTTTTTATTCAGAGTTGATATCTTTCACTTGCTTGGTTTATAGTCTTTTTAATGAACAGGGCAAAGCTCTACTCCCAAAAGGACCTGCTGTTTTTCCTTCTGTTTCTTATGCTTTTTCTGTTTGTTTTCAAGGATTTTCTATTCACCGATGGGAATTTCTTTGAAAGAGATTCTACCCTATTGGAAATCCCTGCCCGCCATCTGGGTGTTCAGCTTATGAAAGAGGGCAACTTTGCTCTCTGGACGGATGCTTACGGAAACGGGCAGCCTTTCTTGGCCAATCCAAAAAACGCTGTTCTTTATCCCGGCACATGGCTTTATCTTATCCTTCCGTTTTTTCTCGCTTTTAAAATCCATTATGTTCTCCATTTTATTCTTGGATGGCTAGGGATCTATTATCTCTGTAAATCTTATTCCCTGTCAGAACAATCTTCTTTTTTGGGAGCAAGTGTTTTTCTGTTCAGCGGTATTTTTCTGTCTTCACTCGAATTTTATAACCATCTAGCGGCCCTCTGTTGGATGCCGTGGATCCTCCTTGTCCTGCACAGATATCAAAAGAAGCTCTATCCCCGTCTGGTTGTCCTGGCGGGTCTCTGGTCGCTGTTGATCCTTGCCGGTACTCCCTACGTTGTTATCGTCACAGGATGTTTTGCCCTGGTTCAGACAGGGCTGGTCCGGTCTTTGCGTCCGAAGAGGCTCCTGATGCTTGCTTTGGCTGTTGTGCTCGCATGTTCTTTAACTGCGGTCCAGTTGATCCCCACGAACGACCTATACCGGACAGGTGTACGGGAACAGGGAACATCCGCCCTGTGGTCCGGCGAACCCCTTCAGTTGTTCAATTTTGTCTTTCCTAATGTTCTCGGCAATGACCGCCAGCCGGGGCATGATGATTATTGGGGAAGCCATATATTTGAGAGGGGGGCACCTCTTTACTATAGTCTTTTTCTTGGATTTGGAGTTTTTATCCTGGTCTTTATCGGATTAAAAAGGCCTCTTGACTACAGGCATTATCTGTTTATTCTTCTGTCCCTTTTCTTTGTTGTTCTCGCTCTTGGGCACAGGACACCATTTTATTTTCTATGGAATTTTCTGCCGCCTTTTTCAGCCATTCGATATCCTGTTAAATACCTGGTGCCCTTCACATTTTGTTTAGCGATGCTGTCTGCATTGGGTTTCGACAGGCTTTTCAGAGAGGAGGGGAGAGGCGAGAGGAAAAATGTTTCGCTTGTTGTTTTTTCGGCTGCACTTCTTGTTCTGTTTTTTCTTTTAAAAAGATCTTTGCTTGAGGTTTTATCCGGTTTCTTTGTTATCGATAAAGCTTCGACTGTCTCTGAATTGTCCGATTCCCTTTTTGGCGGACTCTTTCTTTTTTTTGTGTGTGCGCTGTTGTTGTTTCTATCCAATTTTCTATTCTCAAGAAAAAAGATAGTGGCCTGGGTGTTTTTAATTGTAGTGGTTTTTCCACTGGTAAGTACCAACCGGTTCATCAATCCGGTTGTCAAGAACTCTTTTCTGACAAAGCCTCTCATTTTAGAAGAGAAAGAAGTGCCTGTAACAATCTTTAGAGATGATTATATGCCTTTTGCTTTCAAAGAGGAATTCAGAGAGACAGATGGAATGTACCGCTATTTCCGGGAATCCCTTTATCCGTATTCCGGATTGCAATTTGGTGTTAAATACTTATTTTCAAGAGATTCCTATAATATTTACGACAAAGAAATGACAGCTCTTATCGCCTCCATTGAAAAATTTAGCCCTGAAAATGTGGTCAAACTCTTACGAAGTGTTGGCTGTGACTTTAGTCTCACACCTTTTCCTTTTCCCTTTCTACCATCCGAAGAGATTTATATCGAAGGATTTAAGCTTTTCAAACAGGAAATTCCTGGAAAGCTTCCGGCGGCCTATCTTGTCTATGACTTTCGTAAAGCGGGGACATTCGAGGAGAGGGTGGATCTCTTTCAAATGCCTGATTTCAATCCTGAATTCACCGCCATTGTTGAAGAGGACCTGCCCCTGATGAGTAACCATAACAGTTCAGAGGGGGACATCGTTCGAACTGTCGTGCGTTTCCAGTCGCGGCAGCGGTATCAAGTTTTGAACACTCGGCCTGCCGTTCTTGTTCTACAGGGGAATTTCAGGACGGGATGGAAAGCCTGGGTCGATAATGAGGAAGCTGAGGTCTTCAAGGTGAATCTAAACGCAAGAGGCATCTATCTTCCGGCCGGAACACATGAAGTGAGACTTAAGTATTCTCCCGGAAGTTTCCTTTTTGGACTTGTCGTCAGTTTGGTTACCTTGATTCTCTTGTTAGGAACCTTTGCCTATTATTTCATCAAGAGGATTTTTGCCAGGAAAAAAGAATAAAAGAAGAGCTATTGAAAATATTCTGTTCCTATTCTCCGGATAACATCTTTGGGAAGACTCTGGGAAAATTCCTTTAAGTGTTGAGTGAGATGATCCTTTTCTGATGGTTCCACTGCATAAAAGGAGACCGTTTCACCGCCACTCACAACATTATTTTGAATTGTCCATTCTCCCACTTTGATCCACTCGGAAGGGAGGCCTCCATAGGGATCGAACCAGCGATCGTAAAGAATGGCAATTTTTATCTGATTGGATTTTGTGATCTGATTGATGAATTCGGCATCGTAAGATTTCTGTTTTTTTGCTCTGGCTACCTCCATGCTGCTCAGCCCCCAAAGATCCAGACATTGAATATCAGCAAGAAAATGGATGGCCCCAATGTCGTTGGCAGCAATTTTATCGTTGCTGTAAAAAGTCTTCAAAAAGAGTCCCATCTGGTACTGTTGTTCATATATGTTTTTACCGGCTTGAGGAATATTGATAAGAGAAACTATGCCTCGGATGCCTAATGCAGCGAAGACAATGAATAAAATAAGACTTATTTCAAACTGTCGGATTTTGTATCTGTTTTGTTCTAAACGGGACAAGACTTGTTTTTTATCTTTTAAACGCAGTTCTTTAATGACAAGAAAAAAAATGAATAAGCCCGGTATCATCAGATAAGCCTCATATCTGTAGAACGATCCTATCCTGGCGAATTGAATATGCAAAATCAAAGACAGAGAAAGGATTGATGTCATTATCATAGGGAAAGTCCACAGAGTTCTCTTTTTATACCAGAGAAACAGAAGAATAAAGATCAAAAGGACGAGAATAAGAAGAACATGAAAGTTTTCCAGCTTCATCTTCCAAGGTTCGAGGAGCCAATTTATAAACCCTCCCATAGAAGAGAACTGAGGTGTCCTTCCTTTCAGATAGACTGAATTAGGAAAGAAAAACCAGCCGCGCTGGAACGAAATGATTCCGAAAAGAGCTATGGGAATTGTCCCCCCGATAAAAAGAACGAAAGGCTGCCATATTTTTTTCTTGAGGATAAAGAGAAAAGCGACAGAGGCAATAACAAATATGGATTCATACCTCGCCATAACCACAAGTGGAGCCAGCCACAACCATTTCCAGGAATGTGATGCTGAAGGTGTGGAAAGAGTTTTGGCCGCCGAGCCAATGAACAAGAAAACGAGGAGGGCATGGAGGATGTGCTCAAGTCCGGAAAAAACAAGAGGGAACAAAGGGGTAAGAAACAGGATGGCTAATATTCCGAAAAAGTTCAACGCAGGTGGGATGCCGCAGTTTTCCAGCCATTTGAACACGGTTTTGAGAAGGAGTACGGCAAGAAGAGCCGATAGAATCAATGGGATAATCGGCGAGGGACCGAAGACAAGATAAAAACCGGAGAGTAAAACTGTCCAAAGCAGAGATGAGGACAGGGAAGAAAATCCTTCTTTAGAGATACCCCAGATGCCGTGTTGGGCAATGTTTTTTGCAATATTGATATGGATATAAGAGTCGTCAAGGGGATATATGAATCGCCCTTGAGTGGCG
>CAZEWV010000140.1:0-6986 GCA_964516025.1 uncultured Eubacteriales bacterium | reverse complement strand
ATGAATCGTTTGGATTGGTTGTTGTCGAAGCACTGGCATGCGGTACTCCGGTACTTGTTTCCAATGTTGGGAAAATGAGAACGATTGTCAAAGAGGGGAAAAATGGATTTTCCTTTGCTCCGGGCAGTCCAGAGGCACTGGCTAAAGGACTTAATGTATGTTTCAAGAAGAAGAATCTTCTCTGGGAGGAGGCAAAAATCCGGCAGGATATTATCGATCGGTTTTCATGGGAGAAGACAGGAAGAGAGACTCAGCGGGTTTTTGCCAGTTTGAAGCAGGAAAAGATCCTTTCTACCACCAAATTTCGACCCGATGAAAGCCCTCGGCTAGCTTAAAATCCTCTGCTTCAGCCAAATCTTCGGCTCTTGTACACAGCCAGTTTTCTATTTCGGCCGCAAAGGTATCCTTGATTTGAATTATCGTTCATTGTTTCATTGCTAATATAATGACAAAGGGTAGGTGTGTAATCGTCCGAAAGGATATTTTTTGAACTTCAAAATTAAAGCTTTCTGTTTGCAAGTTCCGTTCCTACCTAAACTCAGATATTCATAATTCACGCTCTTTAAGACCACTTATGGCTGCACTGATCAGAGTCAGGACTGATTTCATGCTTGTCTTGCGGCCCTCTTGTGCCGTGGGAAACGATGCAACTCCCAGAGCCTTCACTTTTGGGTTCTGCATTATGAAACGGAGAGGCACAGCGAGTTGAGTCGCAGTTGGGCCACCGGGGACCTCGAAAAAACTTCCTGGAATCTCTGTGGCATCCAGGATATCCAGATCAATGTGTAGATAGATAACATCAACTTGTCGAGATAACCGATCCAGGGCTTCAAGCATGCGCGGGCCTTTGTTGAGCATTTCCTCGGTGGAGATGGTTGTGATATGTGATTCGTCGATCAAAGTCTGTTCGAGAGAGTCCACATCCCGCAAACCCATCATGATGATGTTGCGGGTAGAAATGGGCTGATCTAGCCCTGCCTTCAGACGTAGTCGGAAGAGGCATTTACCTGCCGCCACTGAGACGGGCATGCCTCCCAACCATCCACTCAAGGTTGTTTCAGGGGTATTGAAATCGCCGTGCGCGTCAATCCAGATGAGTCCAACCTTTAGGGGTTTCAAGGAAGGTCCGGAATGCTGGAGGGCGGCCAACATTCCCAAGGAACTGTTGCAGTTACCCAGCAGCCCTAATGAAAACATCCCATCGCGAATCATTGGAGCTACGGCCCTACCTAAATGGGCATCGGCCAGACTTAGCCGGTGCCAGACGCCGTACTGTTTTTTCTCCTCAGACGTCAGCTCAACACTCTCTTTTCCCGCATGCTCGACCCCCATTTCCTCCAAAACCTGAACCACCTCTGGGTATAGCAGATCAGGCGCAATTGAAATCTCATCTGCTCCACGCCGTGCGGTATAGGGCTGGAGGACGATTACGATCCTGGGATGGATAGAATCGTTTGCAACGGTTGATGTTCCTTTACCTTCATTTCCGGCTGAAACGGCTGGAAATGCAAGGAGGAAGATGAAAGCGGCCATGATTAGGATGGATAGTTTGGACATGATATTCTCCTATGAGAAACAGTATATATCTTCTCAGAGTTGGACAGAAACTCACTCTCCAGTCAGCAAGATCCGGCAATTCTATTCTGTACACTGTCAAGAGCGGCGATATTCCCGCCAACATCGCTGAGCAGCACAGAATGAATCTAGATGTCTTTTTAAGAATAAACGGCCCCAGCAGATGTTCCAAAATATATCCAGGTCAAAAACTCTGGGTGACTCCAAATAAGATAAAATTTCCACCTGCTGACATCCTGGAATGAACATATCACACACAAAACAGCGAGGTCAATTTACAAGCAATAGAGACAAAGCGGTAAAAACCACAAAAAAGTCCTCAATAAGACAGACTCAGCGGGTTTTTGCCGGCTTGAAGCAGGAAAAGATCCTTTCTACCACAGAATTTCGACCCGATGAAAGCCCTCGGCTAGCTTAAAATCCTCTCCTTCAGCCAAATCTTCGGCTCTTGTACACAGCCATTTTTCCATTTCGGCCGCAAATGATTCCTTGATTTGACTTTTGTGGCAGTGTAAAGCCTTGAGTTTGATTTCAAATGTGTCGGTTATGTCAGTGCGGAAGTTGATTTTGCTGTCTTCAGGTGCCCAGAGCCACATTTCATTTACCTTGTGGGGTTTCAGGCCTTCTTTGATAAAATCGGGATAGGCCCATACATTTCGAGCATAGGGAAAAACAGCATCCAGGACCACTTGGCCGACAATCCGATGGTCTCTGTGCCAGATATAACGTCTGTAAGGATCAGAGGTAATAATTAATTCAGGGCAGTAGGTTCTAATAAGCCTGACAATCTCTTTTCTAAATTCCGGAGTTTCATCGATATTTTGATCTTCATATCCAAGGAAGATGACCTCTTTCACTCCCAATATCTTGGCGGCCTCCGTCTGTTCTTTTTCTCGAATTTTGACCAATTCTTCCGGAATAATGTCTATATCATCTGTCCCCTTACTTCCGTCTGTACATACTATGTAAACAACTTCTCTGCCCTCTCGCACCAAATTGACGACCGTACCGGCCGTCCCAAATTCGGCATCATCCGGATGAGGAGTTATAACGAGAACATCGGCTCTTTTTTTGCTCATACCTGTTCTTATTTTAGGGATAAGATGCTGCAAAATTGTATAATATCTTTCTCTTTGATACAATGCATATCCCTCATGGTTTTTGTTATCCGACATTATTCGAGTTCCGATTTTGATCGATTGGCTGATTTTTATAGAAGGACTGCTGAACCTACGACTTTATTAGGGAATAGTTATTCTGAGCTTTTGATCCGGAAATTAAAGCGTCCCGGTTATGATCCGTCAAACAATATTTTTTTGGCTGAGAAAAAGAACAAGCTTATCGGGTATGCGGATCTGGTCTATGAAAAACAGATCAAGCGGGCTGTAGCAGATATCTTTGTTTATTCTCCCTATCGACACCAGGGATTGGGAAGAGAGTTTATGGATCGTCTGCTCAGGAGAAGCCGTGATCTTGGTGCCGTATCTCTCCTAGCCAATGTCTCTGAGTTTAATCAGGAGGCGTCCCCATTTCTTCTCAAACAAAAATTTTCATTTGTTCGGTATTTCCATACTCTTCAGATGGATAGTTCCAAAAATTTATTTATGGATTGGGATTTTAAGGACATAATACTCAAAAATTTTAGGATTGGAGAGGAAGAGGAACTTGTTGCCCTGCAGAACAAGATATTCTCTGGAAGCTGGGGATTCAACCCGAACACGGTCGAGGAGATCAAATACTATCTGCAATTGACAGACTGCCGAATGGATGAGGTGACGTGTATTGAGGCAAAAAGGAAGAAGATCGGATACCTATGGCCTCATAAGCTTCCGAATGATAGCGGAAGGATACGTATGCGGATTCACATGCTCGGAGTGGATCCCGAATTTCAAGGGCAGGGTCTGGGAAAAAAACTTCTTCAAGCAGCCATTTATCAAATGGAAGAACAGGGTTCCAAAACTGTCGAGCTCACGGTAGATTCTGAGAATTCTCCGGCTGTGTCACTTTATAATTCTTTAGGATTTACACTTAAGTCCAGAAGCCTCTGGTATGAAAAAATCCTTTCTTAAAAAAGGTTGTGATGTAAAAGAGAAGTGAATATAATAAGGTCTATTTTTCCTGCGGCAATAGTGTTTTGATGTGGACTGGGATGGAAAAGTTGGAGAAAAAGAAACTATCTGAAGTCTGATGGAGGAGGGAAAAGTTTTGAAGAATAAAACTGAGACTCTAGAAAAGATCGCCAAAAAATTACGAATTCACGCCTTCAGAATGACAACAGAAGCCCGTTCCGGACATCCTACAACATGTTCATCCTCAGCCGAATTGATGGCCTGTCTGTTCTTTGACGAAATGAGATACAATATAGATGATCCACACGATTGGGCAAACGATGAGTTTGTACTCTCTAAAGGGCATGCGGCACCTATTTTATGGGCCGCTTATGCGGAAGCCGGTATTATTTCTATACAGAGTTTAAAGAACCTTCGAAAAATCACAAGTGCTCTTGAGGGACATCCAACTCCCCGGATGAAATGGATCAAGGCTGCAACTGGTTCCCTCGGTCAGGGACTGTCTGTGGGAGTTGGTCTGGCAGCGGCCATGAAACTCGGGAAATCCTCCAGGAGAGTTTACGTTCTTTTGGGCGATGGTGAGTGTGCAGAGGGATCAGTATGGGAAGCGGCCAATGCGGCATCCCATCTCCAACTCCAAAACCTTTGTGCTGTGGTCGATGTTAACAGGTTAGGCCAATCCACAGCAACGATGTTTGAACATAACACTAAAGCCTATGTCCAAAGATTTAAAGCCTTTGGATGGGATGTGATTAAAGTGGATGGTCACAAAATAATAGATATTTTGGATGCCTTTCTCTATGCCAGAAAAAGTGAAAGGCCAACGGCTGTCATTGCACACACCCTTAAGGGAAAGGGCGTCTCTTTCCTCGAAGATAAAAACGGTTGGCACGGCAAACCGCTGACTAGGGACGATCTTCAAAAGGCGATGAATGAAATGGGGCCCATACCTGAAATAGATGCAAAAAAACTTGTCCGTAAACCCGGAAAAGTCAGCGGTCCAAAGTTTGAAAAAAGAATGAATTTCAAAAAGAATGTCTACGAGAATAAAACGGCCACTCGACGGGCATACGGAAATGCACTCGTTAACCTCGGAGAAATAAATAACGCCGTGGTCGCTATAGATGGGGATGTTCAGAATTCAACCTATGTTGAGGATTTTTTTAAGGCTTTCCCTAAAAGATCTTATCAACTGTATATTGCCGAGCAGAATATGGTCGGTATGGGCATTGGAATGGCGGCCAAAGGATTTATTCCCTTTATGGCCACTTTTGCAGCCTTTTTAACTCGTGCTCATGACCAGATTCGCATGGCTGCCTATTCTTTTTCAAACCTGAAAATTGTCGGTTCTCATGTCGGTGTGAGCATTGGAGCCGATGGGGCATCTCAAATGGGATTGGAGGATATCGCCCTGTTCAGACCTATTCCCCATTGTGTGGTGCTCTATCCTTCCGACGCCTATTCCACAGAATCCTGTGTGGAGTCCATAGCGAGATACAAAGGGCTGGCTTACCTGAGAACGTCGCGGCCCGGAACTCCGCTCCTGTATAAAAAAGATGAAAAATTTCCTATTGGCGGTTCAAAAGTGATCAAGCGGAGTCCTAAAGATCAAGCCGTCATCATTGCGGCCGGTATCACCCTATTCGAAGCCTTAAAAGCATATCAAGAATTAAAGAAGGAAAATATACACGTTAGGGTGATCGATGCATACTCAATAAAACCTTTTGACAAGGATTCCATTTCAAGGCATGTTGCGCAAGCCGGAAATAAGGTTGTTGTCGTAGAAGATCACTATCCGGAAGGTGGGTTAGGAGATGCGGCAGCCTCTGCTCTTGCCGGGAAGGCTGAAATCCGTCATCTGGCCGTCTATGATCTTCCCCGTTCGGGAGAACCGGAGGAACTGCTGGAAAAATACGGGATCAATGCCGCACACATCAAAAACGCTGTAAAAACAATTGTCAGCAAAAAATAGGCACAGGTTTCGATTTTTTCCTCGGACTTTAAAATATGCCTAGAATTTCAAACACACTCTTCCGGATATTTTGTTCGCTTGGATTTTTTCTTCTATTTTCCGGTTTTTTATCAGAAAAAAGGTTTCAGAGTTTCCCAAATATCCCTGTATCTGAGCAGGATACAGGAGTTATTATAGTTGTCTATGATGGAGACACTGTCGGGATTGAATTTTCCGATGGACAACGAAGAAAGATACGCCTTATCGGCATTGATTCCCCTGAAACCGGTCATTCCGATGAACAGGTACGGCTTCTGGCTCAATTGTCAAAAAGATTCACATTTTATTATCTTTATAGAAAGCAGGTCACTGTGAAGTACGATTGGGAGCGGGAAGATAAATACGGGAGACTTTTGGCCTATTTGTGGACGGAAAAGAATGGACTGTTTAATGAATTCATCCTGGAAGAAGGATTTGCGTCAGCCTACCTTCGATTTCCGTTTAAAGAAGAATACAGGAAGAAGTTTATTCAGGCAGAAAAATCAGCACGAATCTCCACTAAGGGGCTGTGGCGGGAAGAGCCCTATCCGATGGTTCCTCTTGATAAGATTTCAGGTTATATTGGTCAGACGGCGGCCGTTCAATATATGTGTCAAGATATCCAAACAAAAGGACAGTTCTTTTTTTTGAATTCCACCGAGCAGCGCTTTTCCACTCTTATCCCAAATAACAAGGAGAACTTTTTTGCGGGTGTTAAGGAATTTAAAGGCCGAGTCATCCGTGTACAGGGTTTTGTCGAAGAATACGACGGGCAGCCTCAAATAATTGCCTTTTTCCCGCGGCAAATCAAAATTGTAGGGATCGATAAAGAAAAATCTATCAAAAGGGAGAAACCATCATGAAACGTGTAAGTTATCTATCTTCAATTCTTTTTTTCGTGGTTTTTTTCATGTGTTCAGGATTTCCCGTACAGGCTCAATTCTCACAACAGGTCAAGAATTTTGACCAGAACCTGTATCAGGCGATGAGATGGCGTTCCATCGGGCCTTATCGCGGCGGCCGTGCGACGGCGGTTGCGGGAATACCCGATCAGAAATTCACCTATTATTTCGGTGCGACTGGAGGAGGCGTTTGGAAGACAGAAGATGGAGGTCTGAACTGGCAAAATGTTTCAGATGGATATTTTAAAACCGGCTCTGTCGGGGCCATCGCTGTTTCCGAGTGGGATCCCAATGTTGTCTATGTCGGAATGGGGGAAGCGCCTATCCGGGGAAATGTTTCTCATGGAGATGGAATCTATAAATCGACCGATGCCGGAAAAACATGGGTACACCTGGGCCTTTCGGAAACAAGCCAGATCTCCAGAATAAGAATCCACCCCAAGAATCCGG
>CAZEWV010000139.1:0-7010 GCA_964516025.1 uncultured Eubacteriales bacterium | reverse complement strand
TAGACAGGCTCACAGAGACGGGGACGATTGAACTTGTTCGTTCGGTCGATGTCAAATCGAAAATCTCGGGAAAGATTAAAGAAATTCTCGTAGAAGAAGGACAAGAGGTCAAAGCGAATCAGCTGCTGGCTATCGTTGAACCCGATCCCAACCAGGCCCTGATGCTTTACGGCAAGCGAGCCGCTGTCGATCGCGCCGAAATCGATTTCATCGAGAAAGAGACGGAGTTGAAACGCACTCTGGCTCTGTTCGAGAAGGATCTTATTTCCCGCCAGGCCCTCGAGAAGATCGAAAACCTGTTTCGTCTTTCGTCTAACGCCTTTAAACAGGCCGAACTCGAACAAGAAATTCTGGAAATGGAAATGACCGAAGCGTCCGCCGGATCGGTCGAAAACAAAAACAGCGGCAAAGTGACTCAATTGGATGACTACCGCATTGTCGCGCCAATTTCAGGTATCATCATAGGCAGCGATGTGGAAGTCGGTGAGTTGGTAGTTTCAGGAATTTCCTCGTACATGGTGGGGACCACGGTCTTCCAAATCGGCGATCCAAGTGAGTTGATCGTTAAATCCGCAATCAGCGAGATAGATCTTGGCCGGCTCATGATAGGTCAGGAAGTGAGGATCGTTTCCGACAGTTATCCGGATGAGGTCTACTTCGGGAAAGTAAAGAATATCGCACCGGTTGGAAAAATCGAACAAGGTGCCAGCATCGTGACATTCGGCGTTGAGATAGAAATTCTCGATCCCGATGTCCGTATGAGGCAGGGCATGTCCTGTGACATCGACATCATTTTCGACACTCGTGAGAACGTCCTTGTGCTCCCTGTCGAAGCCGTCCATGAGGTGATGGTCAAAGATGCCGAAGGAGAGGAGACTTCAGCCGTCGATTATTTAGTCGCTTACAAATGGAGTGAAGATGAATACCAGGAGGTCCGGCTGGAGATTGGGCTGGAAAGCAGCAATCGAGTGGAGATACTCTCTGGTCTCGTAATAGATGATGAAGTCTCCCTGGAAGCCGGCATCAAGTACAAAGAGTTCCGGGACGAAGAGAAAAAAGTGAAAGAGAAAGAGGAAAAGGAAGATAAAAAAACTAAAACAAAGGAATAAAGGGAATGCTGCTGTTTGAGACCTTGGTTGTTGCTTTGATGCAGCTTCGGGCCAACAAGATGCGTTCATTCCTGACAATTGTGGGAATCATGATCGGAATAGGCTCGGTCATGGGAGTGACTTCGATCGGAGAGGGATTACGAAGGAAAATTGTCGCGGAGTTTGAGCGCGCCGGAGGAAGCAGCCTGATTGTTGTTCAACCTCCGCGCCGTATGATCCGCAAGGACAACCGCTGGGTGCGGCGGTCGTGGGAAGAACATCTTCTGGTCGAGGACATCCGGAGATTATCGGAAGAATGCGAAAGTGTCCGCTCCGTGATCCCTTTGACTACCGGTAGTGCGCAGCTAAAATATCAGAAAGCCAACACATCAGGGCAGTTTTGGGGGATAAACGCTGATTTTTCTGAGGCCTTCGGGTGGCCTGTAGAACAGGGTCGTTTTATCGGATACAGCGATTTGAAAAAATGGAGGAAAACCGCGGTTATTGGCGTCAAGATCAAGGAGGACCTCTTCGGCTCAAAATCTGCTGTCGGGAAGGAAATAAAATTAAACGGCCAGCGCTTCGAGGTCATCGGTGTTATGGAAGAGAAAAAGATATTCGGTGATGACTGGGGTAATCGCATTCTTCTGCCCTATACCACGGTGTCCAAACGTTTAACAGGGAGCGATTATTTGGATTTGATGTTCGTCTATACAGAGGGAACAAAGCTTGCCGAAACGGCGGCCGGGGAGATCCGCAGGGTCTTGAGACGGTATAAAGAGCACGGCGATGAATTCATTGTGGAGACTGCAGAAGGTCAAATTCAGGAAGTCAACAAAGTTATGAATATAATGAAGTTAGTCGTTGGAGGGATCGCTTTTATATCCCTGCTTGTTGGCGGCATAGGTATAATGAATATTATGTTGGTGTCCGTGACCGAACGAACCCGGGAGATCGGAATCCGCAAAGCGGTTGGAGCCACAAGGCGAAACATCCTCACACAGTTTCTGATTGAATCAGCCTTTCTTTGTCTGTTTGGGGGGATATTGGGAGTGTTGTTCGGCCTGCTCCTGGGTTTCGGAATTTCGGCGCTCATCACACAACTGGCCAATGAGCCGTTTCCCAGTGTGATATCGACCCAGGCGATTCTAACAGCCTGTGTCTTTTCAGTACTTTGGGGAATGATATTCGGTGTCGCTCCAGCCAGAAAAGCGGCCAAGCTTCATCCTATCGAAGCCTTGAGATACGAGTGATAGGAAAAGGCCGCCGAAATTGTTTTTGACTATTATTGGGCTAATTCAACTTTCTTATTTTTGCATCAACCAGTCCGGCATCAGCAGATTTTAAATTTTTGACTGCCCAGGAACTCAAACCATATTTCGACGGTATCGGACTTCTGATTTTTTTGTGGAGGATCAGGGTACCAACTATTTCAACCTTGTCACCGTTTTTTAATTCCTGGAGTTCATTTAATTCACTTTCCAGAAAGACGACACTGACTATACCCCATTCGCCCGGGGAAAAAATACCCCATCCACCTGGGGAAAAAACATCCGATCCCACCGGAGAAAAGATGCCCCATGGGCCCGGAGAAAAAATACCCACCGTGCAGCAGATTTCCAGGGACTTTGATCGCCCTTGAACCATTAACCTTTCAAACTTATAAATCCCTTTGACCTGTGTGCCTTGGATCTGGTTCCATTTTTGTCTTAAAGCATTGGCCTCTCTTACGTTTGGTTTTTGTTTCATTTCAGGAGATGAGGTTTCATGACCTTTCTCTCCCGGCAGAGTCCCTTTTTTTTCTGCTGTCTGAAGCAAGGTCCAGCAGAAAAGAAGCAAGACAAATGCCGTGCTTATTCTCGAAATTTTCTTTAGAATCATTGTTTCCCTCCTTTAAAAAAATCCTCCCCATTTACTGCTATTAAGGATATACTCCAGCTTGACATCACATGGAGTTGCAGCCAAGCTTCAATTGAAACGGAGGGCAGAGATGAAAAAACACCCATATGGATTGCTATGTCTGATTCTTCTGCTGTTTTTGCCATTTTGTCTGGGTGCCGAAGATACTGCCGGAATCAGAAAATTAAACAAAAAGTACGTCGAAACCTGGAAGGAATTCTATCCTTCTCGGGCCTTTTCCCGCGGTTTTCTCGATTCTCTATTTGAGTTTGAAGACTATTCACCAGAAAAAATAACGGGCTGGTTGAGCTTCAATAAAAAAGCACTTGCCGATATTTCCAGCCAGGAATTAGATCTGGCTTTGGAGGATAGAATAGATGCCCGACTGATCGGGATACAGGCCCGGTCTGAAATAGACAGATGGGAGAATGAGGCCCCCCACACAAATTCTCCGGCCTTCTATTCTCGGCCTATCTCTCAAGCCACACGCGGGGTTATGACTTCAGAACTTCTTTTACCCGGAGAAAAGGTTAGTGTACTCCTCAGCCGGCTTGATGCCGTCAATAAGATGTGTTCTTCGGCAAACCGGCAGCTAAAGAAAGGATCTCCCAACGGCATCACCCGCAGTCTGAAAATCCTTGAAGAATCCGTTGTGTTCTATGCCTCCAAACTTCCGGATAGGGTAAGAGAAGAGATTGCTTTGAAAAATTTCGACCAGTTTTACACCCAGTGCCAACATACCGCATCCCAGATCCAAAGCCTCATTTCGCACATCAAGCAAAATGTCGAATCCAGCTCTACAGATAGAGATAGCCCTATCCTGGACCGGGAGATATACGCCAAAATGCTCCGCCGGACTACAGACCTAGATTTGACTCCCGAAAAACTCGAGTCTATGGCCTTAAAGGAGATTCATAAAGTCAGGGAGTTGATGGCTGATGCGGCAACAAATTATCTGCACGAAACCTATCCAAACAAAATACTTCCCGGCACTCAAAATGAACTCATAAACAGGGCCTTGGAAGATATGGAAAAGAGTCATCCTACAAGTGAGCAGGAATATTTGAAGATGTGGAAAGAATTGGCCAAAAAGGCCGAGGAATTTATCCGGGATAAAAAGATAGCCACCCTGCCGGATAATTTGACTCTGAGCATCGTATTGGCCCCGGAAAGCGCAGGCCCTTCGGCCAGAATCGGATGGGTCCGTTCCGCTCCTCCATTTCAGCCCAATCCCTGGACAACGATTTATCTTCCGACCATCCCCGATACTTTTCCCGAAAAAGAAAGAAAGGAATTTTGGCGGTCTTTCAATAACTATTTCACACGATTTATTGTTATCCACGAGTTGTTTCCCGGCCACTACATCCAAAGTAAAATCAACCGGGAAAATCCCCATCTGGTGCGCCGCCTTTTTCCCTATGTCCTATATTCAGAAGGCTGGGCCACTCTGTGTGAAACGGTGGCCCTGGATGCCGGTTGGGACAATAACCATAAACTAACCCGGCTGGCTCAGCTTCGTAAAAGGCTGGAAAATGCCAACAGGGCTTACACTTCGGTCAAAGCCCACTGCAGCGGCTGGGATTTGGAGAAGGTCCTGGAATTTTCTGTCAACACTTCACTCCTGGCTCCCCAGTTCGCCAAGAGTCTCTGGGGGAGGCTGATGCGCTCCCCTATAGGGATAACGACCTATTTTCTAGGCATACAACAGTTTGTTTCTCTCTTGGAAACCGAAAAAAAGCGCCTGGGAGAAAAGTTCCGCACCATCGACTTTATGGATACAATTTTGCGCGCCGGTCCCATCCCGCTTGACGAATTCCCGGAGATTTTCAAGTAAAACCTGTTTGGAATCTGGATGAGTTTAACCATACCACGAATCGAACTTCAGCCCGGATGTTCCATTTCGAGGATCATTCTGGGCGGATGGCAGCTAGCGGGAGGACACGGTCCCGTCGATAAAAACCTGGCGCTCCAGGACATGGCGGCTTTTGTCGGCGAGGGAATAACCACCTTCGACTGTGCTGATATCTACACTGGAGTCGAAGAGCTTTTCGGGGAATTCTTCCGTAAAAACAAATCCGCTTTTAGTTCAGGCTCCCTGCCTCCCATCCAAATTCACACAAAATATGTTCCGGATCTGGAAAATCTCTCTACTCTGACAAAGGCCTACACAGAGGCCATTGTCGACCGATCTCTGAAACGGCTCGGAATTGAGCGCCTTGATTTGGTGCAGTTTCACTGGTGGGATTATTCGGTTCCCGGTTATACCGAAACCGCCGGCCACCTTCTCGAGCTAAAGCGGACCGGTAAGATCCGTCATATCGGCGCCACTAATTTCGATGCTTTTCACCTTAAGAAGATTTTAAAAGCCGGAATCCCCATTGTATCCAATCAGGTGCAGTATTCGGTGCTGGATCATAGACCGGAAGGCGAGATGTTGAAATTGGCTCGAGATTATTCTTTTAGCCTCCTCTGCTACGGCACAATCGCCGGGGGTTTTCTGAGTGACCGCTGGCTGTTTACCGTTAAACCGCCCCAATCTTTGGAAAATCGTTCGCTTATAAAATACAGATTGATCATCGAGGAGTTTGGGGGATTCGACCTATTTTTTGATCTTCTGGTTGTCCTCAGACAGATTGCAGACAAATACAATGTTGATATAGCCGAAGTTGCCGCCCGGTACATTATTCAGAAACCATTTGTGGCCGGAATAATAATTGGGGTACGGAACACCCGCCACCTGAAGAAGATAAAAAAAATCGGCACATTCGAGCTGGAAGGGGAGGACTTGCTCAAAATTCATTCAGTGGTGGATAGCGCCAATGGGCTGGGTGGAACTGTCTTCGGACTGGAGCGAGACAGAACCGGCCCTCACGGAGAGATCATGAAGTACAATCTCAACAAAGATCGAAAAACATGACTACCGACACCCAAACGGAAGTTCGATTCTATGGAGGGGCCATAGGAGCGATTCTGCCCTTTTTTGTCTTCGTTTCGGGAGTTGTAGCCGTTGCCTTATCCGGAGCTCCGGATGAACGCGGATTCTGGCCGGTTCTGATTTTGGCTTTGTGCCTGGGTTTGATCCTTGCCAGAGATCGAAAGAATTACTGTATTTCTGTGATTGAAGGCATGTCTCAGTCGATTGTCATGATCATGATCACGGCCTGGATGCTGGCCTCTATCATCGGAGTGCTGATGAGCACAACCGGATTTGTTGACGCGCTGATCTGGACCGCCGGCCGGCTTCATATGGGAGGAACGGGTTTTGTTTTCTCGTCTTTCCTCATCTGCTGTCTGGTTTCGGTTTCCACCGGTTCAAGTTTTGGAACCATTTTGATTTGCGGCCCTATCCTGTTTCCGGCCGGAGGACTACTGGGAGCCCATACGGCCACCCTTGCGGGAGCCATTCTAGGAGGAGCGACCTTTGGAGACTGTATTGCCCCTATATCCGACACCACCATTGCCAGCGCTCTGAGTCAGAAGGCGGACATTGGAGGAACGGTTCGCAGCCAGTTGAAATATGTCCTGCCCGCAGGAGCGGCCGGGCTCGTGTTATATACACTGAGTTCGGTTTTAAGAAACAACCCTGTCCAAGACAAATCAACCGGATTGGCCGGCGATCCTCACGGCCTGCCCATGCTCCTGATTCCTGTTGTGATCATTTACTTGCTCTTGAAAGGAAAACATCTGCTTCATGGACTTCTGACCGGTTTGATGGTCGGTGTAATTCTGGCTCTGATCTTTAAGCTTATGCCATTAAGACAACTCTTTTCACTGGATCTAAAAAATTTTACAGCCAGCAGTTTTATTATCGACGGCATAAACCGTGCCGTGGGGATCAGCATTTTCACCATTCTCCTTATGGGTCTAATTTCCACTTTAAAGGCCAGCGGTCTGCTCAGCCGGCTTGTAGAATATTCCTCCCGGAGAAGCCGGACGGTAAAGCAAACGGAAAGTTGGATTTCAGCCGCCGTAGGTGCTGCCGTGCTGCTGACCTGCCACAGCATCGTGGCTATTTTGACTGTG
>CAZEWV010000138.1:0-7100 GCA_964516025.1 uncultured Eubacteriales bacterium | reverse complement strand
TTATCATGTCGGTTAATCCCGGATTTGGAGGACAGAGTTTTATCGAACACAGCCGAGAAAAAATACGACGGTTAAAAAAATATCTGAAAATGCAAAACTTGGACATCCCGATCGAAATC
The DNA here is from genome assembly GCA_964516025.1 of uncultured Eubacteriales bacterium. Classification (GTDB taxonomy): domain Bacteria; phylum Acidobacteriota; class Aminicenantia; order Aminicenantales; family Aminicenantaceae; genus JAUWVG01. Next base: position 6,981 of record CAZEWV010000138.1, on the reverse strand, counting down.
GACGGAGGCGTCACCTTAGAAAACATGGAACCTTTAATCCAGGACGGAGTGAGCCTATTTGTTTCGGGATCGGGCATTTTTAATCAAGAGGATCCAAAGAATGTTCTCAAAAAGATGAAAGAACTGATAAGTCGTTACGAGACACCATGAATTGCCTAGTCACTGGAGCAGCAGGTTTTATCGGATCACATCTGTGCCAAAGGCTCCTTAATGAAGGATTTTCAGTAACCGGCATAGACTCTTTCAACGACTTCTATTTAAAATGGATGAAAGACAAAAACATCCATCCTTTTGAAAACCATGATAAGTTCCGACTGATTTCAGACAATCTCAATGATATTGATTTAAGTGCACTTCTCCAAAATATCGATTCCGTATTCCATATTGCAGCTCAGGCTGGTGTAAGATCAAGCTGGGGGAGGAATTTTTCAGTATATACGGATAATAATATTTCGGCGACTCAAAAGCTGTTAGAGGCTGCCAAAGACAGCCGCATTCAAAAACTCATCTATGCCTCCTCTTCTTCTGTTTACGGATTGTGCCCGGAACTCCCTATGACCGAATCCAGCCCACTTTTGCCTTACTCACCATACGGAGTCACGAAACTGGCAGCCGAGAATCTATGCCAGCTTTACTTTAAAAATTTCAACGTTCCCACTATCTCGTTGAGGTTTTTTACAGTCTACGGTCCTGGACAAAGGCCGGACATGGCTTTTCACAAATTTTTCAAATCAATGAAAAATAATTCGCCCCTGACGCTATTTGGCGATGGAAAGCAAACAAGAGATTTCACATACATTGATGATATTGTTGATGCCAATATCCAATCATTAGAAAAGGGAAAAGCCGGAGAGATTTATAACATCGGTGGTGGGAACCGAAAGGAAATGAAAGAAATCTTTCCTATGCTGGAAAAAATAACGGGGAGAAAAGTTCTCCTCCAGCATGAAGACCGACAAAGAGGTGATGTCTTCCATACATATGCCGACATCAATAAGGCAAAAGAAGATCTGGATTTTTCACCAAACATCCCACTTGAAGAAGGCCTGAACATGGAATGGGAATGGATCCAAAACCTCTACTCCAGCATATGAACATTAGAAAAGGAAAAAAAACATGAAGAAAGCAGTTTTTATAACTATTTTTACCTGTTTAATTGTATTGATCGGCACGGGCTGTCGGGGGACAAAGACAGAAATCACTCCGGATATAGCCAGTTCAGCCGACAACCTGTTCAAACTGGGAGAACAATATAGCAAAAAAGATCCGGAAAAAGCGCGCGTGTATTTCAGGCAGGTGATCGATTCTTTCCCAAAAAGTATCCCCGCACAAAGAGCAAAACTGGCCATTGCTGATTCCTATTATACAAAGGGAGACATAGGAAGTATGATCATTGCGGCTTCAGAATATAGAGAATTTATCACATTATTCCCGCTCAGTCCTTCGGCATCCTACGCCCAGTATCAATTGGCCATGACGTTCTTTAAAAAAGCTCTTTCCCCAGGTAGAGATCAGACAAAAACAAAACAAGCGCTAGCAGAATTTAAAAAAGTCGTGACGAACTTTCCACGCAGCACTCAGGTGGCCGACTCCCGCGAAAAAATCAAAGATTGCGAAGAACGCTTGGCCGCACATATTTTAACAATAGGTGTTCATTATTATAAAGTCTACGCTCTTAAAGCATCCACGATCAGACTGATAGGAATCCTGACAGAATATCCATATTTTTCAAAAATGGACAAGGTCTATTTTTATCTCGGAGACTCCTACTTTAGATGGAATAGATTTGATGAGGCGACTCCCTATTTACGAAAATTGATCACCGACTATCCAGAAAGTAAGTACATAAAACGCGCGACAAAACGGATGGAAGAGATTGAAAAAAAACAAGTTGTAAAGTAACGGAAATATTTTATGAGCGGAGGTTCGTATGACCCATAAAAAACATCTTTTTTGTGTTTTACTTATTCTCTTTTTCCTCTCTCATATGTCCCTTGCCCAACGACCACAGGAAAAAAGCATAGATCAAAGGGATAAGGTAAAACTTGGTTTAAACGCCGAATATTTTAATTTAACGATTGGATGGGATGAGGAACTCAACACATCCAAGCTCAAATCTTATCTCTTCAGCACCAACACCGGAATATATATTTTTGACGGATTTTCAATCCATATCATCCTCGGATATTCGCTGTCCAATTTTGACGACATCATATTCAGACAGCTCCCTTTCTCTGTAGAATTAGGCGTAGGAGAAATTGAAGGATTGTTGGTGGGAAGCGAAATTAACAAAAGGCTTTTTTATTTATCCGGATATGAGATAATTCTCCAAGGACAATTCATCTATTATTATGGTTTCAATAACGAATGGGAACTGCCAGACTTAAATGTCGATGGAACCGTCGTCGGATCACCAACCTGGACACGCGCTCAAATCGGACCAAAAATACGCTATGAGGGTCTTAACAATGTTTACCCATTTATCAGTGCCACTTATAGCAAGCTTTGGGGAATATTCAAAATGGACCAGGACATCCAAGACATTTCCGGAATCGAAGAGAAAAAAATAACGGGTAAAAGCAATTTCACATTTTCTGCTGGCTCAGAATTCGAAGTTTCTTCGAGACTTCTCGTGAATGGAGCCCTATCTGTTATGCCCTATAAGGGAGGAGTGGATCTTGGTGGTATGATATCCATTCAATATGTCTTTCAAACTCAAAATCGGAGGGCTCCATGAAAAAATGGAAAACCATCGGACTCATTTTTGCACTCTCACTCCTCTATCTCTCTGCTGATGCCCCACAGAAGAAAATAGAAGGGCCAAAACTCCATAAGTATCGTCCTTCGGATAACCTCCATAACTCCTTGAAAACCGGCCCTCAAAACGAAATGAAACCTTTTGTTTCAGGTCAAGTCTTGATAAAATTCAGACCTTCTCTACCTCGATACATGAGACGGATGGCCCTCACCGCCTACCAATCCGAAACCATAACGATAATTCCCAAATTAGATATCTATCAGCTCGAAATCCCGGAAGATACATCCGTTGAAGAAATGGTCTATCTGATGAAGATGAATCCGTTCATCGAATATGCAGAACCCAATTACATTGCCCACATCACCGTGACCCCCAATGATCCCCTATTTAATATGCAGTACTCTCTCAGCAATACCGGTCAGATGATCGGCAATGTTCCCGGAAGTCCTCAGGGCAAAAATAACGCTGACATCCACGCTCCTTCAGGCTGGGAAGAGGAGACGGGAAAAGACAGTGTGATCATTGGATTTATCGACACAGGCCTGGACTTTGATCATCCGGAACTGCAGAACAAATTTGTATCGAGAGGAAAAGACTTTGTCAACGATGACGACGATGCCACAGATGACCACGGACACGGCACACACATCGCAAGCATTGCAGCTGCAGAAACGAACAACGGTATCGGGATTGCCGGCGTGGCATGGAACTGCAAAATCCTGCCAGCCAAAGCGATGGATGCCCAAGGTGTCGGCACGTATGCCAATATCATTGAAGCCGTCCGCTATCTTGCTGACAACGGAGCCAATATCATCAATCTCAGCATTGGAGGAAATGCCGATTCATCCGCATTGGAAGACGCTATCAAATATGCCTACATATTAGACGTAGTTGTGATCGCTGCTGCAGGGAACAGCTCCTCAGACGTGCTTTATCCTGCCGCCTACGATTTGTACTGTTTGGCTGTCGCGGCTACGGATTATAACGATGCTCATGCCAGCTGGTCCAATACTGGTCCCCAAGTCGATGTCGCCGCTCCCGGAGAACGGATTTTGGGTTGTGTTCCCACCTGGTATCCAGAGCAAGTATGGGGAGATTTTGATATCGATCCCTATGCCTATGGTTACGGAACGTCTTCTTCTTGTCCTCAAGTCGCAGGTCTGGCCGCTCTCATTAAAAGCCTTAAACCCGATCTCAGTGCCCGGGATATTATGAACATAATCCGGTATTCCGCCGATGATGTTAATCAAAATCTTTTTCCCGGAGTGGATGACTATATCGGATACGGTCGAGTTAACATTGAAAAAGCTCTCCGGCCGATCCGTATCACTAAACTAGGGAAATGATCAAATCCCTCCGCATACAAAACCTGGCCACCATTGAAGACATTGAGCTCCAGTTCCAGGACGGCTTTTCGATCCTGACTGGAGAAACTGGGACTGGAAAATCCATCATTATTGGAGGTCTCAAACTGATCCTTGGAGGAAAGGGATCTACAGACATCATCCGCACGGGCAAGAAAGAGACATCAGTAGAGGCCATTTTCCAGACGGATGCCAACAAAGACGTTCTGATCCATCGCAAAATCAGCGAGCACGGACCGGGAAAGGGATATCTCAATGGAACACTCGTTCCCATCAGGACACTGAAAGAAACTGGAAACGATCTTGTGGATATTTACGGTCAGAACGATCACATTTTTCTTAGAGAACCCGAGTATCAGCTCGATTACCTCGATGTGTTCTCATGTGTCCTCCCTCTTCGGAAGACCGTCGCGCACCTAGCTCAAGACATACGGAGACTTCAGAGAGAAAAAAAAGAAATCGAATCCAGAGAAAAAGAAAGAGAACAGCGTATGGATTTCCTGGAGTTTCAGATCAAGGAAATTGAAAGCGCAGGTCTTGTTTCTGATGAAGAAGGCGATCTGCATCAAGAAAGAAATATTCTCAAGAATGCAGAAGAAATCAGAGCAAATATAGAGGACGCACTGTTTATTTCAAGCAGCAACGAAAATTCCCTCTCCTCCCAACTGGGAAAACTTCAAAATGCCGTGAATTATCTTCTCGATTTTGGTAAAGATTTTAAGGAAGTGTACGATGAAATTAATCATTTTTCCGTTACTATCAACGAATTCACAGATTTTCTCATCAAATTCAAAGAAAAGCACACAGCTTCTCCGGAAAAACTCGACACCATTGAAGAGCGATTAAGCACAGTTGAAAAACTCAAGAGAAAGTACGGATCCACAATTCAAGATATCCTCTCTTTTTTGGACAAAGCAAAAAAAGAACAAAAAGAGCTGGAATCAAACCATGAAAAACTACAAGACTTGACCTCTCAAATAAGCAGCCGATTCACAGAGTACAAAAAGGAAGCGGTGGAACTCTCAAAATTGAGACAAGCCCATGCCAGGATACTGGAAGAGAAAATCAAAATTGAAATCTCTTTGCTTGGAATGAAAAAAGCAGAATTTCGCATTGATTTCCGTTCCCTTCCTTATAATGAAGAGAACTTAGACAAAATAAAAGATAAGGGGAACGAAGAAATCGAATTCCTCATCAGTCCAAATCCTGGAGAGGAACTTAAACCGCTCCGTAAGATTGCCTCTGGAGGTGAACTCTCACGGATTATGCTGGCCCTCAAATCGATTGGAAAAGAGAGAGACAGAAACAAAACGCTGATCTTTGACGAAATCGATGCGGGAATTGGTGGAAAAACGGCTGAATTTGTCGCTCAAAAATTAAAAGCTCTAGCCAAATATAACCAGGTGATCTGCATTACACATCTTCCCCAAATCGCTTCGTTTGCCACACACCATTACAAAATTGAAAAAAATGTTTCCGATAACAGAACTTTCACCACCACAAAAAAATTAAATTTCGACGATCGCGTCGAAGAATTATCCAGGCTTTTGGCTGGCAGTCATATCACACTAACTACTCTTAAAAATGCACGCGAAATGCTGGAATATAACCTGGATGAGAACAATTCAAAACAACACGTCCACCCAGAGTAAGTCTCATGACAAACCGGAATGAAAACGCTGTCTCCTGTTTCAAGGAAGGATTTAGCTGCTCTCAAGCCGTCCTTACCGCCTACAGTGATCTTTTCAACCTGGATCGGACAACCGCCCTAAAATTATCGCAGCCATTTGGAGGGGGAATTGCCCATCAAGGGGGGACTTGCGGCGCTGTTTCAAGTGCCTTTATGGTCATCGGATTGAAACACGGCAGAATCCAAGCTGAAGACTTAGAGGCTCGAGAAAAAACATACGAAAAAGTTCTTGAGTTTATAGAACTCTTCACGGCCTCGAATGGCTCGACCGTGTGCAAAGTGCTTTTAGGCTATGATCTGAGCTCTCCCGAAGGCTTCCAGCAAGCAGTGGACTCAGGACTCTTCGACACCCTCTGCCCTAAACTTATCCAATCTTCGATAGAAATTCTCGAGAAGATTCTATAGATCCAACAGGGGATCATTGCGTATTTTGAGTTGGCCCACATGTGTCCTGCCATCGACAAAAAGGGTAATTTTGTACACACCGGCCGCAGCTTCAGACTGCTGAAGAGAAGGGCCAAAAAGGTCAAAGCCCTGGGAGTAGAGGGAATAATTTCTTGTGAGCTGCCGGTGAATTGAATTTAAACGTCTCTCAGAAAAATCTGTCTTCACGGCCTTTATCAACGTATTGATTTCTTCCCTTTCGGTCTCAGTTTTAACCATCCCGGCCAATTTATCCAATGTCCGGATAAGCCGGTCTTTAAATTTCAGGACGTCTTCTTCCTGGACAGGAAACCGCATGTTCCAGTTTGCTTGATTTATTCCAGATTTTCCGGTTACCGTCATCTCACTCTTGTACTGCCCCAAGAGGTCCTCAATAGTGATTTTTACTTTTTCCTGAGGATCATTCTTCAACCAGTAGTGAACCAGGGCTCCCCGCGGCGGATTTTCTCCCCGGAACTTAGAAAATGAGGACTGCCGCCCGATGGAAACATTCTGCCATTTGGTCACAACCCTGCTTTCAAAAAGAAAAACATCGGACTCCATGACTTTGGAAGTCAGCTGCTGGAGTGGAGTGATATCATCAAGAATCCATATGCTTCTCCCATGCGTACCTGCCACTAAATCCGCATCTCTGGGATGGATGACAAGGTCATGGAAGGCCACAGTAGGCATGTTGTTATCCATCCGGAACCAACTTTCCCCTCCATCGATCGTAGCAAAACATG
>CAZEWV010000137.1:0-7121 GCA_964516025.1 uncultured Eubacteriales bacterium | reverse complement strand
GAACAACTCACCTGATTTTGGAAACCTCGTCAATGGAATTCCCCCTATTACGATGCAGAGTGCATCAACGACTGTCATGATACCGGATGGAGGAACCACCGTTATTGGAGGAATTTATCAAACAGATAATTCCATTTCTCGAAACAAAGTGCCCCTTTTGCACAAAATACCTCTTCTCGGAAATCTTTTCCGATCGACGTCCCGCACCGAGACGAGCCGGGAACTGCTGATCTTCATCACTCCCAAAATCATCAAAAGATAAAGTGAGAGCTATGAATAAAACAACAATGTTATTTAAAGTATCCATTCTTCTGGCACTTTCCGTTGTCCTCATCTCATGTAATCCTTTCGAGAATGAAACTCTTTCGAACAGCATGCTGGTCATCATAAGTTTGACTGGGCAGGATCTCGATGGGAATACGGCTAACTTCCTGCAATCCGATGTTCTCACCAGCCTTAATTCTGTGACAGCCGATCTGGCAACAGTGACATTTAAAGCCCAGATGCTCAGTCCAGATCCCATCAGCGGCGCCTCACAATACAACAGCATCACGGTGACCCACTATGTAGTGTCATACTTTCGTTCAGACGGAAAAAATACAGAAGGTGTCGATATCCCCTATTCTTTTGAGGGCTATCTAACATCACTTATTGAGATTGAAAGTATTGAGGAATTGTCCTTTGTTCTCGTCAGAGAAGTGGCAAAGCTCGAACCCCCGCTAATCAATCTGCACGAAGGAAGGGGGGACGGTGTTCTTCAACTTAGAGCCAAAGTGGATTTTTACGGCCATGATATGGCCAATAAAGCCGTAAAAACAACGGGATATTTAAGCATTTATTTTGCCAATTATGCTGATTGATAAGGACCGAAAAATGAAACAAAACAAGTTTTTAACAGTTTTCACACTTCTTTTTGTAATCCTGGCAATCTTTTCTTCCTGTAAAAGAAACGGAGTACAGGAACCGAATCCTTTCGGCCCATCCACTTTTTCCATCCTGCTCCAGCTAGCGGCCACACCCAACGTCATTTTTGCAGGGGACACGAGAGAATCAACGACGATCACTGCAACTCTCAAACGGTACAACGGTGTTCCTATCGCAAACACAGTTGTTCATTTCGATATTCGTGACGATATAGGGAATAAAGTAAATCTCGGTTTTTTTGAAGGAAATGAATCCGTAAAAACAAGAATCACCGACCAAAATGGCATGGTCTCTGTCAACTATTATGGGCCATTTTCTCAAGAAATGACAACAGATAGGATGATCTACATAGCGGCCTTTGTGGCATGGGAAGGCGATGAGTTCATAAATGAGTTAATCCCTATCTATCTCATCCGAGAGGCGGTCGATCTGACATTCACTCTGATTGCCGATCCAAACGTTCTGTTGGCAACAGAAATCCGTCCCCAATCCCAGCTAAAAGCTTATTTTAAGACTGTTGATGGGATCCCGCTTGCCGGAAGAAAAGTCTATTTTAAAATTCTCTCTGGCCCTGGAATATTTGCAAACAACACAAGAAAAACTTTTGTTTTGACAGATATCAACGGCTTTGCGGTTGTGACCTTTTTCGGCCCGACTAAAAACGAAATTGGATATGACCAGTTTGCCACGATACAGGGGCAACCAGAGACAGCGACACCCTTTTATATCCACGAGGAAGTTGACATTCGTCTGATTAGAGAGGAATAGAGCTCACTTGAAATTATCATACACATAAACAGATTTTCGTATCTTAATGTGAGGCAGAGAGTCACTGAGAATCTTATCCAACTCCCTTTTCTTTCTCGATTTCAAAATGACTTGAACCCGATTTTGCCCTCTAACTCTAGAAATAGGCGCAAACGCAGGACCCAACACTTCCACCTGGTCTGAAAGTCCTTCAATCAAAGAAATGAATTTTCTCGAATTTTTCGCCAAAATCCGTAAATTCTCACTATAAAATAAGATTTCCACCATGGACGCAAATGGAGGATATTTCATCATTCTGCGGTATTTCAACTCTTGATTATAAAAGGAAAGAAAATCGCTCTCAGCCGCGTGCCGGATGCTGAAATGAGGAGAAAAAGATGTCTGCAAAAGAAATTCAGATTGTGGTTCTTGTTTTAAAAAAGATGTCATCTGGCTCAAATTTTGAAAAGTTCTCTGGCTTGCTCTAAAGTCAGACAAGGAGAGAGAGGTCTCCGGAAAAAGAGCTATAACCAAAGAGACCGGAGGAAGATCTCTTTGGTGCACAAGAAGCTGGGTTCCGAGAAGAATGTCAATTTCACCGGCAGAAAATCGCTCTATCACTTTCTCCTGTTCTTTCTTGTTCCTGACAGCATCCAGATTAAATGAAAAAATTTTAGCCTGAGGCAAAAACTTTCGAAGTTCCTCTTCGACCACTTCGATACCAATGCTTTTCCCAAAAATAATATTTCTCCCGCATTCCGGACAGCGATTGAATTTAGGGACAGTGAATCCACAGTAATTGCAAATCATTTTTTGTTCATTTTTATGGTAGGTCAATCCAATATCGCAACGGGTACACCGAGGGACACTCGAGCAGTGCGAACAGATGAGGAATGGGGCATACCCGCGGCGATTGAAAAAAATGAGGACTCGATTGTTCGGCTTCAAGTTTTCCAAAATCCGCTGCCTAACCCGTGAATCAATGTTCCATTTGTTCGGTCGGCTTTCGATGATACGGACACGATATGGACGTTCTTCTTTGGACAGAGGCACCAAGTAGTTTTGTTGTTTTGCATGAAAATATCTTTCGACAGTCGGCATGGAAGATCCGTAAATCAAAAGGGCTGATTCCTGCTGTGCTCTTATCCATCCCCCCTGTCTCGCATCATAAGAGGGATTCTCCTTCTGATAATAAGACTCATCCTGCTCCTCATCAATGATAATCAGAGACAGGTTTTCAAGTGGAGCGAATATGGCTGAGCGTGGCCCAACAACAATATGCGTTTCACCTTCCTTGATTCTTTGCCACTCTAGTACTCTCTGTTTTTGCGTCATCTGGCTGTGGATAAGAGCCGCTCTCTCTCCAAATCGTTTTTTCATCTTATTTTTGAAAGTCTCAGTCAATGAGATCTCCGGGACAAGAAAAAGAGTTGATTTCTTTAAGGCCATATTTTTTTTAATTAGATTAAAATAAATGGGTTCTCTCTTGTTCAAAGATCCAAAAAGGAAAAAAGACGAAAAAACATCTTTCCCTACAAAAGAGGAAATCTTCTGGGCAGACTGAAAGAGTTCAGCATCCAGAGAAAAATCCATCTCTAGCTGTGTAGGTGCTTTGTCAGAAAGAGCCAATGTTTTTTGAGTGGCCTTCAGGATAGTTTTTTCAATTCTGACAAGGCCTTTTGTCCCTAATCGCATCCGCAGCGCAGAAACATTTTTTATTCCCGTATTTCTCTTTACATATTGCTCTGAATACGGGCCCTTCATATACAGATTGAGCAGTTTTTTTTCCTCTACACTGAGTTCATTCCCCATCAATGCTTTCTTACCCTTATCGGTGATAAAAACTTCCTGTTTACTTTTGAGGACATAGCCAGCAGGAAGGGCAGCCTGAAGAAGTTCTCCCATGGATGAATAATAGTACTCGCTCAACTTCTGAGTGAACTTAAGAATAGAGGAAGAAAAGATCGGATTTTCATCAAGGATTTCAAAGATCTCCTTAGTTTTAAAAGTCGATGTCGGGCGGCGTTTTATAAGTCTAAGAATAAAGCCAGTGAGTGTTCTGTTATGAAAGGGAACAAGAACACGCGAACCAACTTTTGCTTTATTTATCCAGATGGCTGGCACTTCATACAAAAATTTTTGGTTTATTGGGAGAGGAAATATGATCTCGGCGTATAACTTCATTTTTTGCCCAGGAAGACCATAACTTTCTGCATGTCCTCCCAGACCATCTTTCGAAGAATTCTGTTGCCCTCGTTCCTGATCAGATAGGAAGGATGAAACGTTGGCATGACCTTGGTCTCCTGAAATTTATAAAAATCCCCCCTCAAGGCTGTCATACCGAGGTCTGTCTGAATGAAAAAGCTTGCGGCCACTTTCCCCAAGGTGACGATAACTTTGGGGTGAATAAGTTCGATCTGCCTCAGTAAATAATCTTTACAGCTGTTCATCTCTTCTTTTTGGGGATTCCTGTTGTTTGGAGGCCTACACTTGATTATATTCGTGATATAAACCTCATTTCTCTGGAATTTCATGGCATTTATGATTTTAGTCAACAGCTGTCCCGCCCGGCCAACAAAGGGCCGTCCCTGAACATCTTCATCACGACCGGGGGCTTCCCCTACAAACATGATGTCCGTCTTGATGTTGCCTTCACCAGGGACGACATGTTGCCGGGTCTCAGCCAAAGCACACAAACGGCATTTGAGTATTTTCTGTTCTAAGGACAGGAAAGGAGACTCCTGTGTGATGAACTCCACTCCGATCTGGGAAAAATATCTCAGCCGCTCCTCCAGGTCTTCAACTAGTTTTTCAGCTTTTTTTTCCAAAAATATCCTCTATTTCATCCAGAATAATTCGACTTATCTCCAGTTTGCTTTTTTTGTCTGTATGAACCGCCCTCCCATCGGGGAAAAAAAGGCTGACTCTATTGTCTTCCGCATCAAAACCAATACCTTCTTCACTCACATCGTTTGCAATTATCAAATCCAATTTTTTCTTTTTTAACTTCAAAAGAGCATTCTGTTCGATGTTCTCAGTCTCTGCGGCAAAGCCCACAAAAATCTGATTCTTCTTTGTTCGAGGCGACTGACTTAAAATATCCACGGTTGGAACAAGCTGGATGTTTTTAGCTGATAAAGGTTTTTTCACTTTTTGCTTCATCCGGTTTGAGAACATTAAATCAGAAACGGCTGCGGCCATAATCAGAACGTCCGCATCCTGCATATGGCCCTGGACCGCCTGATTCATTTCCAGGGCTGTTTGGACATGGATACACTTCAAATCCCGGGGCGGAAAAAGATGTGTTGGTCCAGTTATGAGAATCACACGTGCCCCACGTTTTTGTGCTTCATCGGCAAGTTCAAAACCCATTTTCCCAGAGGATCGGTTAGAGATGAACCGAACAGGGTCCAAATGCTCTCTAGTAGGTCCGGCCGTCACTATTATCTTTTTTCCTTCCAAGCTCCGGGTTGTAAGCAGGATGTTTAGGCTGTCTTCCACTATTTTTCCCGGAGATGCCAGTCTTCCCCACCCTTCGTCCTCACAAGCTAAATAACCTTTTTCAGGCTCCACAAAACGTACCCCCTGAACTCTTAATTTCTGCATATTTTCTTGTGTCTGCTTATGGAAATACATGGCCTCATTCATTGCGGGAGCGACAAGAACCGGGGAACGGACCGCCAGATAGAATGTGGAAAGAAAATCATCGGCAACACCTCCTGCCAGTTTTCCAATCATGTTTGCCGTAGCTGGGGCAATGACCAAAAGAGATATGCCCTTGGCCATTTCCACATGGTTTATCTTTTCAGAAGTGCTTTTTTCAAAAGAATCAACAAAAACTTTTTGGCCTGAAAGAGCACTTAACAGGAGGGGTGAAATCATGTGTGTGGCATTTTTTGTCATTAAAACTTGGACACGATAGCCCTTTTTCTGGAAGCCACGCAGGATATCACAGGACTTGTAGATACTGATAGAGGAACAAATCCCCAAGACGATTGTCTTCATCCTGGCCCCCCCCCTTCCTCTGAGAATGATTTCAGAATGGCGTCAATCCTTTTCTCGTGAATCTTTTTCCAGCTTCCGGGCGAACCGATAATGGAGATAAGATTGGCCACGGCTTCCTCCAGTCTGTCATTGATGATGAGAAAGTCAAATTCATGATAGCTCAGGATTTCTTTTTTTGCCACAGAGAGTCTTAAATTAATCGATTCCTGTGTTTCATCTCCTCGCAAGAGAAGTCTTTTCTTGAGTTCCTGGAATTCAGGCGGAAAGACAAAGATCAAGAGGGCCTTTGGGTCATAATTTTTTATCTGCCGCGCTCCCTGTATATCCACATCAAGAATCAGCCCTTTTTGGGTCTCCTTTTTTTCAATCTCATGGAAACTCGTCCCATAATAATGCCCATGGACTTGGGCCCATTCTACAAAATCGCGGCTTTGGATTTTAAGTTTGAATTCGTCCTCGGTCACAAAATGATAGTCTTTCCCATCGATCTCAGAATCTCTTCTTTTCCGCGTTGTAAAAGAAATTGAAAAGGCCAAATCATCCAACTCTGCGATCACTCGTTTGGCAAGCGTGGTTTTCCCACATCCGGATGGGCCGGAAAAAACAATCAACATCAATAAAAACCTCTTAGTTCACTCAAGATTTTGAACCTGCTGCCTAATGCTCTCCACCTCTCCTTTGATAACCAGGCCATATTTGACAATCTTCATATCCTGTGCCTTGGAATTGATTGTATTGGCTTCTCGAAAAAGCTCCTGAGCTAAAAAATCCATACTTTTCCCCACTGCATCCTTTCTCTTTGGAGAGAGGAGCTCGTGGAAATGGTCGATATGGCAGTTCAGCCTTGCAATTTCCTCTGATAGATCATATCTCTGCGCATAGTAGGCCACTTCAGAGATCATTTTTTCTTCTGGCAGCGGTATCTCATGCCCCAATTCCCTCAACCGTTCTTTCAATTTTTTCTGGATCAGAACTGGCTGATTTTTTGCGAGAATTTTCACCTTGCTCAAAACTCGTTGGAGATTTTTGATATGTCCTACAATCTCTTTCTTGAGCAGCCGGCCCTCTCTTTCTCTTTCTCTAATGAGCTCGTCTAACGTTTTCGTAAAACAATCTTTCAAAAAAACAATGTCTTCTTTTGAAAATATTTTCCTTCGCAGCTGTACAACGTGGGGAAGACTGAATAAGTTCTCAATATTTAAGCTCACATTCTTCAAGGTCCGGGAAGAAACATTTTGAAAGGACGAAAGAATTTTGGCCAACACATCCTCATTGATAAACAGATCTAACTTTGAGGAATCTAAAAAATCCAGTTCGACAAGAACCTCTATTCGACCCCTGGAAATTCTTTCCTGACAGATTTTCCGGAATTTATTCTCAAGTTCCTTGCTCTGGCTTCCACGAAAATTCCAGTCGAAAAACCTATGATTCAGGGATCGGATATT
>CAZEWV010000136.1:0-7219 GCA_964516025.1 uncultured Eubacteriales bacterium | reverse complement strand
TTCCATTGTGTGGATAAGCCTACTACACTCAAATCCGATCCGTCAATTCATCATACACCACAGACACATGGGGAGTAAGTTTGTCCTTTGCAGTGGACTAAGAATCCTATTCTCATTACTATTTTAAGGCTCCAAAACAGTAGAAGGAAATTCTTATGTTTCCAACTTGTCGTTCCCGGTCATGGTGAGTTTCTTACATTTGATGAGTTGAAAGATGATCTTGTTTTTATAGAAGATTCTAAAAAGACATTTGCAGGTAAAGAATCCGCCTTCGATATTTTCAAGAAAACATATAATGAGTCGGATCTGGAGACTGCGCTCAAAACTCTTTTAAAAATGAATGCGCAAGATCAAAAATACTTTGTTTTGCATCCTGAAATTGATCAATATGCCTACTTTATGATGCTGGACAACAAGTTGGATGAAGCACTGGCAATCTTTAAGGTGTTAGCCGACTTGTTTCCAAATTCGGATATCGCCTTTGACAGTTTAGGTGAGGTCTACATGAGGAAAGAGAACATCGAGATGGCCATCACGAGTTTTAAAAAGTCACTCGAGCTTAATCCGGACAACAGAAATGCCAGTGCAAAACTTAAAGCACTGCAGAAAAAAATTAGTCTGAACTTTTTCTCTGTTTTCTTTTCCAGTAAAAATAAACGGGGATTCCCATGGCGGTGAAGAGGATTCCGGCCAGTGCCTCGATAGGTTTTTCAAACAGCGTATTGAAAAGAATTCCCAGTGATGCCAGGATAAAAATGATAGGGACAACGGGATACCCCCATGTTTTATAGGGGCGGGGAAGATCGGGTAATTTTTTCCGGAGAGTAAAAACGGATAATGCGGCAGCAATCCAGAAGACGATGGCAATAAACATGGCGAAGGTAAACAGTTGTTCGAAGGTTCCGGCTAGAGTTAGAATGGAGGCCCAGATACCCTGGATTATGATGGCAAATCCGGGTGTTTTGAAACGGGGATGAACTTGAGAAGCGTTGCTGAAAAAAAGTTTGTCTCGGGCCATAGCATAATAAACCCTGGGACCGGCCAGTATGGAGCCATTAATGGAGCCAAAAATCGAAATGAGGACAACGGCCGAGATCAGTGCTCCTATCGATCCACCAAAGAGAGCCGATGTGGCATGTTCTGCGATTTTCACTTCGCCTATGATTTTGTTCATGGGAAGAGCATAGAGATAGATATAGTTGATCAGGACATAGAGAACGGTGACACCAACAGTTCCCAAAATCAGCGCTCGTGGGAGGTTGCGTTTAGGATTCTTGATCTCGCCGGCAACAAAATTGACATTGTTCCATCCATCGAAAGCCCAGGTGACGGCAACAAGAGCCATTCCGAAACCCAAAATCATCTGGCCGAAACTCCAGCCTCCGGGATTTAAGGTGAGATTGGGTGCCGTGCCTTGTCCTAGAGCAAAACCAAGGAAAATGATGACAATGACGATGCCAATTTTGATAACGGTTAAGATGTTCTGGATGAACTTACCAAAAACAACCCCCAAATAATTAAAAAACGATAGAAGGAGGATCACGGCAACTCCAACAAACTGTCCGGCGGAGAGGCTGATATGAATGGATGTGTGGAAGACTTTTAGGGTTTTGGTGAGAATGAGGGTTTTGGTGGAAAGGGAGGGAAAGAAATTGCCGAAATATTCGGCAAATGCCAGCGCCAGCCCGGCAATCCCTCCTGTCATATAGACAAGAAAAAGGATCCATCCGAAGAGGAATGCGGCCAAGGGGCCGTACGCCTCTCTCAGATAGACATACTGCCCGCCTGCCTCCGGCATGGCTGCCCCGAGCTCGGCATATGTGAGAGCTCCGGCAAGAGTGAGCAAACCGCCGACGGTCCAGGCAAGGAGAATAAGACCGGCAGAGGGGATGTATTTTGCCATAATGCCGGTCGTGACAAATATCCCGGATCCGATGACGATCCCCACCATAACCATAGTTGAATCAAAGAGCCCGAGCTGGCGTGTGAGCTGGAGCTGTTTTGGGGGAGCTCCCTTTCTAATTTTCATGTCCGCATCAATACTACCTTTTTCATATTGAGGGCACAATAAATATTCTGACCTACGTGGATTTCGGCTTAGTAACAACAGATGCACCTAATGGGGACTATTGTACAGTTGAAATCCATGCGGGAGTGGAATATGCTGAATGGGATGAAGCCACGATCAAAACACACGGCGTCTTTAATGGCTTTCGAGTTTTGTTTATTCTTTGCTTTCATACTATTGAGTACGGCCGCCTGCAAAAAACAACCTGAAAACAAAGAGGTTCCTCCCAAAGAGGAATCCGCCCGAGCGAATGAAGCAGTCGTGGTGGAACTTTTTGTGAAAACAAAAGACGAACTTCCTTTCAGGACACTTCATCAGGCGGCGGATCTTTTTGCCGGAAGGGTGATTTTAATGGAGAGCCCTGCTCCTTGCGTTATTCTTTCAGACAACATCGTCCAGGTACTGGAAAAGGGAACTGATGATCCTTCTGTCAAAATATTCGACAGCATCCGGAATGTGGAAGACATCAAATTCATCCTGATAGAGCATATCGAATACGAGGGGATAGGCCGCACAGGGTCCTTTTCCACGGTCACATTTGCAAGGACTCTCCCCCCATTTCCCAAGCGTCAGTTGAAGGAACCTCTCACATACAGTGCTTTTGGGGAAGAATCTTTTCCTGAAGACACAATCCCCTGGCCCGATTCTTTCGTATGGGGATGGACGGATAACAATTTACTGGAATTGGGGGGGGCTGAATCCACTGTCCTGAAGTCCGGTGAATCCTTTTCTCTTCCTGTTTTGAATGAGACTGTTTCTGTCACAATGGAGTATTATCCTCCAGAGAAAAAGGGCGGCCAAAAAGCTTCTGCCAGTGATGAGCCCGCCCTGGAAGACCTTGGAAAGGTCTTGTTCCAATCATGGATAACCATAAAAAATCACGGGGTGCTGCCAATCCGGGGAGAGCAGCGATGAAGAAGGGGCTGTCCGCCTGTTTTCTGTTCTTTTTTCTGGCTGCCGTTGGGTCGGCATCAAAAGTCCTTTACACCACAAATTTTAAGATCCGCTACGATCCGGGCCGGTCCACGGATGGCTACATCCAGGCGATCGGCCAATATATGGAAAAAGCATGGGATTACATTTTCAACACACTTGGTTTTGATAACCCAAAGTGGATGGAGACAGACTTTGTGGATGTCTATCTCAATGATCTTGGAAAGAAGGTTCGCGGCAGAGCAAGGACACCGATATTCTGGGAAAAACTGATCTGGAATCCTTTGATCGCGATCAATCTTGAAAAAAACATGATAAACCATGATGAACTGGCTGCTACCTGTGCACATGAGTTTTTCCACCTTGTCCAGTTCGGATATTCCAGGGAAGAACATCCGTGGCTTTTGGAATCCACCGCTGTATGGATTGAAGACAAAGTTTTTAAGCCCCTGGCATCCGTTGCCCAACACTATGGCTACTTGTATCGCTGGGATGAATGGGAAAGTTACAACGGGATTCCCCTGACTTCCACTCAGGAAAATATGGAATATGCCGCCAGTTCATTCATCAATTATCTGACGGAGAAAAAACCGGGAAATGTGGACCTTGTGAAAAAAATCTTTGAAAAAACCCGGAAAAAGGGACAAAACTCATTTTCAGCACTTTCGGAAGCCCTGGGAGACTCATCTGCCTGGGGGAAGGAAACCCTTGCCCGGCTCGGAGAATTTTTCGCTACTAATCTGGTCCAGGATTCGAGTTTCAATGTTGATTATTCCCTCAAAGCCCTTTCCCTGTTCACAAAACCGGCCGGTTATCCCGTCCATAAAGAATTTCCTTTTAAGAATGACAATAAAGCCACAATGAAGAGTGCCAGCCTGGGGGTCTATGATTCCCCATCGATCAAACCAATAAAAAGGACGGCACGGCCTCTTGTCCCGGACTATGTGGAGATTATCCCACACAAAGAAGCAGGCTCTATTCCAGGAAATCTCCAGGTGGCTGTATACGCCCCGCCCGGTCAGGATTGGGCTTTTCACCTGATTGAAAAACCCAACACGGGGCAATGGACAGTCCGAACCTTTCCTCCGGCCGGAAAGGGAAAATGGTCTGAATTAAGCGTTGCCCATTTCCCTAAGGATGAACGGGTTTTCCTGGCAGCAGTGTCCGTCGATCCATCTTTGACTACCGGCTCTTCCGATTCAGGTCCCTCTGAATATTATTATAAAATAGCTGCCTTGATGACAGAACCGCCTTTTGTGACAAAGTTTTCTCTGGAAAAGGAAACGGATTCAGGCCCTGAAACTATCTGGGCGTTAGGCCGGACACCTGAAACCGATGGCAGTTGGAGCGATTTCGGGGTCGAGGAAGAAGGAATCCATTTTAGGCCGGATGGATCAGTCAATATTTTTATAGAAACAAGCAGAGCCATGAGCACTGTGCCTGAGCTGAGTATGGGCGGAATTCCAGTCCCCCTCAAAGCTGATCCAGCCGACAGCCGGACGTTTTTCAAGGGCCGGATTGATATCAATAAGTTCTTCTCATTAATGGAGAAGGAACAGCGATCGGCCGAGATCTCTGTCGAAGTGAAAGGCAGGGATCTGCTCGGCTCTGCTTTTGATAAAGATCCATCCACTATTCCCAGGCTTGAGTTTGTCAGAGACGCAGTCAGGGTATCAGGGTGGGAAGGAGAAGAGAAGAAAAATCTCGGCGGAAAGGATACTCTAAGCGATAAAACAATCCCTTTGTACGCCTCTCCTCCCTATCTTAGGGAAGTAAAAGTGTTTCAATCCGATGAGGGTTACAAAAAAAAGGGAGTCCAAAATCTCATCTACCACGCAGTCTGGCTGCAAACAGGACTGGCCGATAATAAAAGAAATGAGCTTTTTACAAAAAAAGAAGAAACTTACCAGCATCAGCGATCCGCAGAGATTCAACTCCGTTTTGATCGACCTCTCAAAGAGCCCAAGGCTTTTCTTTCAGGTGTCGAGATTGAACTGAGGCGAGCTGCCTGGCTCGAGAATGAACAAAAAAAGAAACTGAATTTGCCCGATGCTTCAGAAGAATTAATCCAAGGAAAGACCGGAGCTTTTTACAGTGGAACAATCTACTCAAACAAAAAAATTGCTGACGCGATTGAAAAGGAAAAAAAGGCGGTTCTGAAAGTTGAAGGGGCAACCACTTCTGGATTGAAACTGGATGCCAATCCCAAAACCATTGCATTTTTTGACTGGATTTCCAAGCAGTGGGAAGGATACGAGGCTGAGTCTAAAGGTCCTTCGGCCCAGATAGGCGGATCTGATGAGTGGCACGCATTAAAAGGGGAAGATCTCTCGGACCTCTGGTTCGAGAAGGATGAATCCGGAGCGAAACTGAGGGAAGTGAGGATCACCTGGGACGGAGACAACATCACAGCCACAACAGAATACAATGGGAGAATGTTCACATTTCTGGGGAAAGTGATCAACGATCAGCAGATATACCTAACCAGTGCTTTCAAGAATGACAGTGACCTGAAAAGGTATCCTCTGAAAGATCCATCTTTGGACAGACTGCTGGAGCTCCGGGATACGATGACAATGGGAGGACAAACCGGACGTGTCATTGTTTTTGCTTTGGGATACACGTTTATCGGGAACAAAAACATGGATGAGTGGAGAGGGCTTTTTATGGGAGCTCACTGGAAATACACTACGGATAAGGATTATGCTCCTTTGAAGCCTTCCTCTAACCGGATAGTCTGGGAACGGCAGTCCAAGGATAAAAACAAAGACTAAGCGGGCATCATCAGTCAGGGACAATTTTAAGGAAGAGAAAAATCTTGACTCTGTTGGATTCAATGTCAAGATAGAAATAAATATATCTTTATGTGGAGGGAATCGATGAAAAGACAGCGCATTTTTTTTATAACCGCACTTTGTCTTGTTTGTCTGCCCGGATTTCTTGGGGCAACAAAAGTCATTCGTGAAGAGATCAATTTCTTGAACCAAGACGGGATAAGTTATGTCAGATACTACACAACCCGTTCTGATTACAGCTATTACAATATTCACTGGGGAAACAATAAAGATCTGAGTCGATATCTGTATATTTACCCGAATGATTTTACTTGGGAGGAAAGAGAATCAAAAGACTACTATTTGCATTTTTCCCAGGGGGATTATGCCTTCATTACCGAGGGAGACCTGAGCAAGTCCATGACTAGGGATAAGGACGGCATCTACACATATCAAAGCTGGGATGGGAAGAAAAGAGCGGATGGTCATTTTGGCTATTGGAACACGCCTGATCTTTTTGCGCAGTTTGTCTATGCATGGGTTTTCCCTGAGAATTTTGAGGTGGTTGACTACGAGAGCAATCGAGATGGAAAATGGATAAAGCGGAAAAACACGCTGACATTCTATGGGAGTGATCTAAATAATATCACGTTCACAATAAAATACCGCCATACAACACAAAAACTTTTTGATTCTTTGAAAGAAGGCCTCCAGGGGCAGGATGAGATCGAGGTGGAACAGCTTTCCAATGGAGTGAAGGTCACAATCGCTGATAAAATCCTGTTTCCATCCGGCAGCCATGAACTGTCTGATCAAGGCAAAGATATCATCACAAAGGTTGTCGCCTCGCTCAATACTGCGGATCCCGTCCATATTGCTGTTCAGGGCCACACGGACAACCAGCCGATCAGGGGAAAACTTGCAGAGACTTTTCCCACGAACTGGGAGCTTTCAGCCGCTCGGGCGTTGACTGTGGTCCACCATCTATCTTCCGGCGGGATCCCGGAAAAACAGCTTGAAGCCCGGGCCTGTGGAGAGCAAAGGCCCAAAGCCTCGAACGAAACGGAGGCGGGAAGGGCTCAGAACCGTCGAGTTGAAATTCTCATCGAGCGGATTGAAAAATAAAAGTCCCTTACTCAGGAGAATGAGATTTTTCTCTGTTTGGGATGAATAACCAGCAGGTATTCACATTCAATGATCTTTGAAGGATAGGAATTTTGTTCTATCAAAGAGTCAATAGGGAGAAATGGAGTGAAAGCATGAAAAAGAGACGATATGTAAAAATCGTTTTGATCCTTTTGTTTTTATGTTTGGGTTTCAACGACCTTTTATTGTCCCAGCATGTCTCGGCTCGAGAAGAAATCCGTCTTATGAAGACCTATCCCTTTGGCGATCCCAATCCGATGGCCAATATTGGCAGAATCTATCCCTATTTTCGCTTTGA
>CAZEWV010000135.1:0-7221 GCA_964516025.1 uncultured Eubacteriales bacterium | reverse complement strand
TGACACGTTCGAAAGTCCGTCGAGAGCGCATGGGTCATATCGAACTGGCATCGCCAGTGGCACATATCTGGTTTTTTAAAGGGACCCCAAGCCGGATAGGGCTTGTCTTAGATCTGTCTATAAAGGATTTGGAAAAGGTCCTCTATTTTGAATCCTACATTGTCATCGATCCGGAAGAAACGGATCTCAAAGAAAAACAGCTATTAAACGAAGAAGAATACAAAGAAGCTCAAGAGACATATGGAGATAAATTTTTGGCAATGATTGGAGCTGAAGCCATAAAGAAGCTTCTCATGCAGATAGACATTAACGCAGAAGCAGATCGTCTTCGTGAACTCATGAAGACAGAGACATCCCAGCAGCGAAAACTTCGCCATGCCAAAAGACTGAGAATCTTCAAAGCTCTCAAAGAATCAGGAAACCGCCCGGGATGGATGATTCTTGATGTCATTCCCGTTATCCCTCCTGACCTCAGGCCTTTAGTCCGATTGGACGGAGGACGTTTTGCGACCTCGGATCTGAATGATTTGTACAGACGAGTGATCAATCGCAATAATCGACTGGAGAAACTTATTGAACTGAGAGCTCCCGAACTCATCATCCGGAATGAGAAAAGAATGCTTCAAGAAGCGGTTGACGCTCTTTTTGACAATGGGAAACGGGGGCGTGTCCATTTGGGGGCTAATCGCAGGCCTTTGAAATCTTTGAGTGAAGCACTCAGAGGAAAACAGGGCCGGTTCCGTCAGAATCTCCTTGGAAAAAGAGTGGACTATTCGGGACGATCGGTGATTGTTGTTGGCCCTGAGCTCAAACTGAATCAGTGTGGCCTCCCCAAAAAAATGGCACTGGAACTGTTTAAACCCTTCATATTCCATAAACTGGAACAAGAGGGACTGGTTCCCAGTGTAAAAGTTGCTAGAGAGTGGCACGAACAGGAAAAACCAGAAGTTTGGGATTTTCTCGAGGAAGTCGTCAAGGAACATCCAGTTCTTCTTAATCGCGCTCCCACGCTCCACCGTTTGGGTATCCAGGCATTTGAACCCATTCTTATTGAGGGGAAAGCCATCCAGATTCATCCTTTAGTCTGTGCGGCTTTTAATGCCGACTTCGATGGAGACCAGATGGCTGTGCATGTTCCACTATCTGTTGAAGCTCAGATTGAAACGAAAACTTTGATGTTAGCCACCCAGAATATTCTTTCCCCTGCAAATGGACAGCCCCTGGCCGTTCCCAGTCAGGACATGGTTTTAGGGTGCTACTATATCTCGTTGGAAAAACCAGGTTTGAAAGGAGAAGGCCGGATCTTTTCAACATTTGATGAAGTCCTCCTGGCTTATGAGAATAAAGAAATAGATCTTCAGGCGAGTATGAAAGTGAGATTTAGCGGTTCTTTTATGAATTTGTCGACATACTATGATGATCAAGCCGTTATGACCTGCCCTGTTAAAGAGTTTGATAAGGAGCTCATTGAAACAACACCTGGGCGGATTATTTTTAACAGCATACTTCCAGACAATGTTCCCTTTGTCAATGGAAAGTTAAAAAAGAAGGGATTAGAAAGCCTGGTGTACTTTGTCTATCTGAATGAGGGTCATGAAACAATTATCGAAGTCTTGGATAAGATGAAGAAAATTGGATTCGATTATGCGACTTTAGCCGGATTCTCTCTTGGAATTGATGATTTTATTATCCCCAAAGAAAAGGCTTTTCTTGTGGCGAAGGCCCAGAAAGATGTTCAAAAAATCGAAGATCTTTACAAAGGTCAAACACTTTCTGCGGGAGAGAGGTTCAACCAGATTATCACTATATGGGGAAATCTGACAGAAAATGTCTCTTCTGCCATGATCGAGGAAATGCGAAAAGCCAGTCTTTTGGGATCGGATTTGAATCCGCTTTATGTGATGGCGGATTCCGGTTCTCGAGGTAACAAGCAGCAAATCCGTCAGCTCGCGGGAATGAGAGGCCTGATGAGTAAACCTTCTGGAGAGATCATTGAAATGCCCATCATATCCAACCTGCGTGAAGGGCTGAACGTTGTGCAGTACTTCATCTCTACGCACGGTGCACGAAAGGGACTTGCAGATACGGCGTTGAAGACAGCCAATTCCGGATATTTGACACGAAAACTTGTCGATGTCTCACAGGAAGTCATTGTTGATGAAGAGGACTGTGGAACTCTCAAGGGAGTCAATGTCTCGGCTATTGTCGAAAACGGAGAGCTTATCGAACCGTTTGTGGATAGAATTGTCGGACGGACAGCTTTGGAAAGAATTGTTCATCCCGACACAAATGAAGTCATAGTGGATATGAATAAAGAAATCACAGAGACTACGGCACAGACACTGGAAAATCTGGGAATCGAAAGGATAAGAATCCGCTCGCTGCTAACGTGTGAATCAAAGAAAGGCATTTGTCTGCTCTGCTACGGCCGGGATATGTCTACAGGTAATCCTGTTCAACTTGGACAAGCGGTGGGTGTCATCGCGGCGCAGTCCATCGGAGAACCGGGGACGCAGTTGACCATGAGAACCTTCCATATTGGAGGGATTGCCATGGGTGGGACAGAAAAATCCAAGTTAGAAGCCAAGAACGATGGAGTCGTCAAATTCTACAATCTAATCTCGGTCAACAATAAGGAAGGAATCCTGATTGTTGTCAACAGAAATGCCAACATCGCCATTGTCGATCACAGGGGTCGGGAAGTCGAGCACTATCAAGTTCCCTACGGGGCAAAGCTTTTGGTAAAGGATGGCACTGAAATAAAAGCTAGAAGCACCTTTGCTGAATGGGATCCGTTCAACACATTCATTTTGACTGAAGAATCCGGTGTTGTTAACTTCCATGATGTTGTTTTGGGCATCACTATGGAAGAGACTTTGGATGAGGGTACGGGCAAGATTGCCCCTGTTATCATCGATCCTAAGGATGAAAAGATGCAGCCTCATATGGTGATCAAAGATAAAAACAATAAAACCCTTAAGAAATACTATCTACCTTCTGGAGCAAATCTGGAGGTAAAGGATAAAGATTCGGTCTATGCGGGTGACGTTTTAGCCAAGATCCCTCGAGAGGCCGCACGTACCAAAGACATAACGGGAGGTTTGCCACGAGCCGAGGAGCTCTTTGAAGCCAGGAAGCCCAAGATCCCCGCTGTCATCTCTGAAATAGACGGAGTGATCAAGTACGGAGGATTGGTCCGCGGCCACAGAAAGCTGACCGTTCATAACGAGCGCGGAGGAGAGAAGGAGTATTTTATTCCCAAAGGAGCCCATTTGAGTGTCGGAGAGACAGAGAGAGTCAAAGCCGGAACGCCGCTGATGGACGGCTCTGTGAATCCTCATGATATTCTCCGTGTTCTTGGAGAAAAAGAGCTGGCAGAGTATCTCTTGAGGGAAGTCCAGGAAGTCTACAGGCTCCAGGGTGTTTCGATCAATGATAAACACGTGGAAATCATCATTCGTCAGATGCTGCGGTGGGTGAAAGTCGAAGAAGTCGGCGATACAGATTTTTTGATCGATGAACAGCTTGACAAGTTTGTCTTTCAGGCGGAAAACGAGAAAATTATTAAGTCAGGAGGAAAGCCGGCGAAGGCCCGACCACTCCTTCTTGGGATTACAAAAAGTGCTTTAAGCACAGAAAGTTTTATTGCTGCGGCATCCTTTCAGGAGACGACCCGTGTTCTGACTGAGGCCAGCCTATACGGTAAAGTGGATCATTTAAGAAGACTCAAGGAAAACATAATAATGGGAAGATTAATTCCTGCTGGGACGGGATACAAATTCTATCGTGATGTGGAATTGATAGACGATGAGAAAGAAGAAATAAGTGAGGAAATAGAACTTCAAATTGGTGATTAGATTTACCTCTAACTGTATTAATATCGTTGACATAGAGAGAGAGTTTTGCTATTATCCGAACATTCGTCCACCGGATTTTAGCAAATCGGGATGAATAAAAATTTAGTGTAAGGAGACGAGTGTTGCCAACTGTCAATCAGCTAGTACGAAAAGGGAGAGTGGCGAAGAAGGACAAGAGCAAATCTCCCGCTCTAGAGAAGTGCCCCCAGAAGCGCGGTGTGTGTACTCGAGTCTTTACGACAACGCCAAAAAAACCCAATTCAGCCATGCGAAAGGTGGCCAGAATTCGGTTAACAAACAACATAGAAGTGACTGGCTATATTCCCGGAATTGGCCACAATCTTCAAGAACATTCGATTGTTCTCATAAGAGGTGGAAGGGTTAAAGACCTGCCTGGAGTTCGGTACCATGTTATTCGAGGGACTTTGGATTGCGAAGGCACATTGGACCGCAACAAGGGACGATCCAAATATGGGACGAAAAGGCCCAAGGAGAAAAAGTAGATATCGCAGGAGTTAAAAATGCCCCGAAGAGGAACTATTAAAAAGAGAAAGCTGAAACCGGACCATCTCTATAACAGCACGCTCATTTCAAGATTTGTCCGTGCAATCATGGGAGCTGGGAAAAAAAGCACAGCTGAAAAAATTGTATACGGGTCTATGGAGAGGATCAAGGAGATGTCGAAATCGGATCCTCTCAAGATGTTTGAAAAAGCCATTGAGAATGTCCACCCATTTTTAGAGACCAAATCCAGAAGAGTTGGTGGAGCGACATACCAGGTGCCCATCGAGGTTCCTGTAAATCGTTCCAATTCCTTGGCCGTACGATGGATCATAAAGTATTCCAGAGATAGAGCCGGTAAAAGTATGATCGAAAAGCTCTCTGCTGAAATCATGGATGCTGTGAACAATCGTGGCGGTGCAGTTAAGAAGAGAGAGGACGCCCACAAAATGGCAGAAGCTAACAGAGCTTTTGCTCACTACCGGTGGTAGTGTCCTGAGTGGTAGTCTGACGATAATAAGTTTATTTCAAAACAAAATGGAGAGAAGAGTTGGAAAGAAGACACCCGATCGAACGAGTCAGAAACATCGGTATCATGGCTCATATCGATGCGGGAAAGACGACCACGACAGAGCGCATTCTGTTCTATACGGGTATCACTTACAAGATGGGAGAAGTGGATGAAGGCACGGCAGTTATGGACTGGATGGAGCAGGAACAGGAACGCGGAATTACGATAACATCTGCAGCGACTACCTGTTACTGGAACGACCACCAAATCAATATAATTGATACTCCCGGTCATGTGGATTTTACGGTAGAAGTTGAGCGTTCATTAAGAGTCCTTGACGGTGCTGTTATTATCCTCTGCGGAGTCGGAGGTGTCGAAGCCCAGACAGAAACTGTATGGAGACAGGCAGACAGGTACAATGTTCCACGTATTGTCTATGTCAATAAGATGGACCGTTTGGGTGTCGATCCGGAAAAAGCCGTCTCTTCCCTGAAGAAACGGTTAGCGACCAATCCTCTGGTCATTCAGATGCCTCTCGGGAAAGAAGGTACTTATAAAGGAGTGATTGATCTTATAGAGATGAAAGAGGTCGTCTGGAGCGATGATGCATTTGGAACGAAGTACACGGTTAGAGATATTTCTGAAGAAAATTTAAAGGAAGCTAAAAGAAAGAGACAAAAGATGCTGGAACTTATTAGTGACACGGATGATGATGTGATGCGTATGTATCTGGATGAAGCCGAAATATCTCCAGAACACATCCGTTGTGCAGTCAGGAAAGGGACCATCTCTCTTCAATTTGTTCCTGTTCTTTTTGGAGCTTCTTTTAGGAACAAAGGAGTACATCCTCTTCTAGATGCTGTCTTGTTTTATCTCCCTTCTCCTGTGGATGTTCCCCCTGTAAAGGGACATCATCCCCGAACTCATAAAGAGGAGATAAGGAATGCTTCGGATTCTGAACCCTTTTCTTCTCTGGTTTATAAAATTATGAGTGACCCTTATGTTGGCTCTCTCTCTTTTTTCCGGGTGTACTCAGGGAAAATCAAAGTAGGCTCGATGGTCTACAATTCTTCCAAAGGCGAGGAAGTACGTGTGACCAGGTTGTTAGAGATGAATTCGAACAAAAGAAAGGATATTCAAGTCGTTCATGCCGGCGATATTGCGGCATTTTGTGCCATGAAGACACTCTCAACCGGAGACACATTATGTGCGCGGAATCACCCCCTTGTCTTGGAATCCATCACGTTCCCCGAGCCCGTTATATCTGCTCACATCGAACCGAAATCCCGGACAGGCCATGAGAAGCTTGCCAACGCATTGTCCAAGCTGACTAAAGAAGACCCGACTTTTAAAGTGATCCGGGATCCCATGACAGGGCAGATGCTTGTTCAAGGCATGGGAGAGCTCCATCTGGAGATTCTTATGGATCGCATGAAAAAGGAATTCGGGGTTCAGGCTAATCTGGGCAAACCTCAGGTGGCCTACAAGGAGACAATCACCTTAGCAGCCCAGGGAGAGAGTGAATATGTGCGGCAAACTGCAGGAAAAAAGGAATATGCCCGTTGTGTCCTTTTGGTAGAACCGTTAGATGCAGATCAGGGATTCGAGTTTGAAAATCGGAGTCAGACAGCTCTTCCTAAAGAATTCATTCCGGATATTGAAACCGGAGTCCAAGAAGCCATGGAAGTGGGTTTGCTGGCCGGATTTCCCATGACGGATGTCAAGGCCACACTCTTGGATGGTTCTTTTAAGGAAGATGACAGCACATCCTTGGCGTTCAAAATTGCCGGTTCCATGGCATTCAAAGATGCGGCGAAAAAGGCCCGTCCGGTTTTAATGGAACCGTTTATGAGTCTGGTGGTTGTGGCTCCAGATGAGTATCTTGGAGATATTACTGGAGATATTAACGCAAGGCGCGGAAAAATAGTGGAAATGGATATGAGAGGAGGATCTAGAGTCATTAAGATTCTTGTTCCTCTTTCAGAAATGTTTGGATACGCGTCAACATTGAGGACGCTCACTCAGGGAAGAGGCATTTTTTCTATGGAATTTTTCCAGTTTCAACCAGCATCGCTTCCAATAATGGAAGGGATTATTGCACGTGTTGAAGGGAGAGTTCCTGCACATTGAGTGAAAAGTGAAAACCTTAAACTTAGGAGGCAAGTAAAATGGCGAAGGAAAAGTTTGACAGATCGAAACCGCATTTAAACATAGGGACGATTGGTCATGTGGATCATGGCAAGACGACATTGACGGCGGCGATAACAAAGGTTTTGAATAAGAAGTCTAATGCGGTCAGTTTTGTTGATTACGATCAGATTGACAATGCACCTGAGGAGAAGGAGAGAGGAT
>CAZEWV010000134.1:0-7256 GCA_964516025.1 uncultured Eubacteriales bacterium | reverse complement strand
TTAAGATTGGCGTGTTTTCGGGACACTGTGCCTGAATTGAATCGGATTTCACACAAAGGATCCCGACCCATAATATTGTTTCCACATTGGAGTTCAAAACTTTTACCCGTTGTGTCTCCAGTGTCAGTATTGCCGTGGACGATCATCAGCTGAATAATCTTGTCAGAATCACTCGCTTCTGCTTTTTTTCTGAAAAGTACCATTATCTACACTTCACCTTTTCACCCACCACGCCTTCCATCTACGGTAAACTCGACTCGTGAATTATCCATGTTAAAAAATTATATGTCTTGAACTATTCATACTTTTTCTTTCGCTGAATGTCAATATAGAGTGAGATCAGCATTGTGAAGAGAAGAAGAACAAATCCAAGTCCAAACAAAATCTCTCCAATAACAAAGAGTTTGGAGACCCAGTGTGTCGGCGTTATATCACCGTATCCGACTGTTGTGATTGTGACGAGGCTGTAATAAAACATATCGAAGTACGAAAATGGAGAGGGATTTTGAATGATAAAGGCTTTTCCGTTGAGGAGGATTTGAAGCCCTTTAAAGATGGTTGCAAAACTGATTATGCCACCTATATATTTTATGAGTGCGCCTATTATCTCTGCACGCATTTCCGGCACAGTGGTAATGTCGATCATCCCCCGTTTTTTTTCCAATTTTTCATGGCCGAACACCGAGAGGAAAATATCTCCAAAAAGAACATAAATATAGAAGAGGGCGATGAGGATACTGAGAAAGGAGATGTATTTGAAAGGAATGTACAATAGGAGGATGGGCACGATCCAGAAGATAAAAAAATGGACTATGATGGCAGCTGTTTCATTCAGTTTATCTGCAATTCTAAACTCAAATTCGGACAGTATATTCAGAACAGAAACCCAGATACGCAGTATCACTCTTCATCCTTCTTGGCATACTTCCACTCTAATGTTTTGATCTTTGCAAATTCTTCTGGACTGTTATGTCCTTCTTTATCTCCATAGGGATTGAACTGAACGCCAACTTGATACTTGTAACTGAATCCCGGGTTGGATATGGTCCATCTAACTTTTCCTGCTAAGTGAAAGGATCCGTTCTTCTCATGATAGGACACTTTTATGCTTAACTTGGTATTGGCTTTTAGATTATTTTGCGTCAAAAATCTTATCCCTCCCAGACTCAGATCCAAAATGGGACAGTATTCATCTTCATAATCCGAAGAAGTGGAGAAAAATCCGGTTTTTTTATAGCTCAGGGTGGCTCCTGGGATTTCGAAACGAAAACAAGTTCTTTTATCTTTCCCTTTAAAAACCATTCTTTTCCTTTTTACTTTCTTTTTGAATATAAAATTCTTCCATTAGAATAAATGAATTCCAAACTCAAAGTCAAATAAAAGGGGTCAAGTCTCGACATTCGACATCGCACCTTGAATTAAAGGGACATCATACTTAATTCCCTGAATTAAGTATGATGTCCCTTTAATTCAAGGTGCGATCCCTCCTAGCGGAGGGTGCCTTCGTAGCAGGCTGTCAACTGCCTTTTTCTCACATCTTCCGGTGTGTAAGAGGGGAGAAGAACGGGAGCTATTCGGTCTGTTTTTATTTTTGCTTTTTTAAGTTCCGATTCGTATGTATTGATGTGTTCCAGGCTGAGTTTGCCGAGTTTGATCTTTTTTGCATATTCCGCAGCAAATTTTCCTGCTCTGAGGCCGAAGACATTGTAGTCGAGAACAGAATTGCCCATCAGTCGGTTTCGTCCATGGACTCCACCTGACGCTTCTCCGGCTGCATATAATCCGGGAATATTGGTTTCACATTTGGCATTTATCTCGACGCCGCCGTTCTGGTAATGAAGAGAAGGAAAAATCAGCATGGGTTCCTGCCTGATATCAATGTTATACCGAATAAATTGGCGGAGCATTGCAGGGAACTGCTTTTCGATGTATCCTTTGCCCTGCAGCATTTCAATAAGGGGAGAGTCCAGCCAAACACCTACACGTCCACTGGGAGTGAGAATGCCGTTGTTCTTTTCGACACATTCCCGGATGATGGAAGAACTTTCCACATCTCTGGGTTCACGAGGGAAGACAAAGAGTTCACCGTCTTTATTGAGAGGCTGTCCGCCCGCTCCACGAATCTTTTCTGTTATGAGAAATCCGGCAATTTGTTCAGGAAAGACAGAGCCTGTGGGGTGGTATTGGACAGAATCCATAAACAAAAGTTTCGCACCTGCCCTGTAGGACAGCATTAATCCATCACCCGTGGCGCCGTAGTGATTGGTGGTGTCGAATCCTCTTATATGAAGACGTCCGTATCCTCCGGTGGCGTTTAGAGTGGCCTTGGCTTTTACGGTGAAGTATTCTTCTGTTTCCATATTGTATAGAATTCCACCCGCACAGCGACCGCGGTTGTCCAGGATGAGTTCGACGACCGGCATGAATTCAAGCACATTGACTTTATCAGGACTGTTCCGTACTTCATCCATAAGGGTTCGCATGATAATAGCACCTGTGTAATCGCGACAGGAATGCATCCTTTTTCTGGATGTTCCTCCGCCATGGAGGACTTGGAGAGAGCCGTCTTCGAGTTTATCCCAGACTACGCCCAAATCTTCCAGCCATTTGACAACTTCAGGACCATCCTCAGTCAGAGCACGGACCAGTTCTGGTTTATTGTCAAAATGGCCGCCACCCATGGCATCAAGATAGTGCAGGGAAGGGGAGTCCGTGGCAGATACAGCGGCTTGCATGCCTCCTTGAGACATCATCGAATTGGCATCTCCGAGTCTGAGTTTTGTCGAAATTATAGATTTGGTGCCGTTCTGCAAAGCGACAATGGCGGCTGCGCATCCTGCGCCGCCCCCTCCGATAATGAGAAGGTCTGTCTCATAATCAGGTGTGGTCAAGTCGAACATCTCGGACTTGATCCTGGAATGGGCTTCCAACATGTCCGCAACTTCGGTGGTGAGCAGTTCTCCTTTATTGGGGCCAACGCGGATTTTACGCTTAGATTCAGATTTGTAATCAGGATGAAATTTAGAAAGGACTTCTTCTCTTTCCTTTGCATCCATTGGAGGGAATACGGGTTTTCCCGTTTTTGCAAGTTCGAATCTTTTGTTCCGGGATTTAGCGACCTTGTCGAGTGATTCTTTCATATATTCTGGATACATCTGAAACTCCTTATTAAGGCAAGTGAATTATCATAAAATTTATTCCATGTCTCGGTCATAATAGAGTTTTTTTATGGCTTTCTCTTCCATCTTCATCAGTTTTTTAAAAGCTGTGTCAAATTTATTGTTTTTTACTTCCCGTATTCTCTTTTTCAACTGTTTGCTCTCAAGGGAGAGATAGCGTCCGTAGAGCCGTCTTGAAAGAATTCCTACGTTGTACTGGACGATTTCAGAAGGGCAGCGAACGGCACAGAGACCGCAGCTGAGACAATCGAAGGAAAGATCCATCACCCGCTCGATATCTCCCTGCATGGCAGCCTGGATATAATCCATGACCTCCAAGTCTTGAGGGCAAGCCTTTGTGCATGTGTTGCATGCCAAACAGCGGAATACTTCTGGATACAGTCTTTGTATGGTGGAAACATTCGGTTGGATTTTTTTAATATCATAGATGGCTTTATTCCCAGGGAAAGAGGGAAGTTGAGTCAGCCACATCTCGTCTTCTACAATAGTCGTGCAGGCCAATCCCGTATGAATTTTGTAATCACCTGGGAGCCTGTAGACTGTTGCGCAGGCTCCACAGAATCCTTCACGACAACCGGCTCCTCGTTTTATCAGATATCCTGCATACTCGATAGCACCCATAATTGTGGCATCAGCCGGAACCAAGTGAGATTTGCCCATGATATAGACAGTTGCCATCTTTTTTTCCGGAACACTGTTCTTTGCCTTCTTTATTGCTGCTTTTTTTGTTGCCATCTTGCTATCTCCTTTTTAATATTCTCTAGGCAATTTTTTAAGTTCAGCCCAGGAATAGACCGGGCCATCTTTGCACACATAGTGTTTGCCGATATTGCATCTTCCACACTTTCCGACACCACATTTCATTTTGTTTTCGACAGTTGTGTAGATTTGTTCATCCTTGAAGCCAAGAGCCTCTAGATTCTGGATAACAAACTTAATCATGATCGGCGGACCGCATGTAATCGCGATTGCATTTTTTGGAGAAGGTTTTTTATCGAGAACATTCAGGGGAACAAACCCTACATACTCTTTCCAATCCTCTTCTTCATGATCGACCGAAAGATGAACGGTGATCTCTTTTTTCAACTCTTCAAGTTCCTCTTTATAGATGATATCGGGGGATGTTCGGGCTCCGTAGAAAAGGGTGAGTTTCCCGTAATCCGATTTTTTCCTCAGAGCTGTCTGAAGGACGGACCAAATCGGTGCCAACCCAATGCCACCTCCGATAAAGATCAAATTTTTTCCTTTCCATTTCTCGATAGGGAAGTTGTTGCCATATGGGCCGCGAACTCCGATGATGTCTCCCTCCTGCATTGCATGAATGGCCGAAGTCACTCTTCCTGATTTCAAGATGCTGAACTGGAGATAGTCTTTTACAAGGGGAGTAGATGATATAGAAATCATCGATTCTCCCTTGCCAAAAACAGAGATCATAGCACATTGACCGCATTTGTGAGTGAATCCATTGATGTCAACAAATTGTGTCCTGAATGTCTTAATGGGCCTTCCACCACCGGCTTCTTCTTTGACTTCTACAATTTTTGAGAGTTTAGGAATATAAGCATTTTCAGACATGGTCTCTCACCTTCTCGAGAACTAGGATTATATCTATCCCAACCGGGCATTTTGAGATGCACCGGCCGCAGCCAATGCATTGGTAGTTTTTATAGTTTTCGACAAAATACTGAAATTTGTGCATGATTCTTTGTCTTAGTCGGGAGGCTTTATCAGGGCGGGGATTTTGGCCTGAAGAATGCATCGTGAAATCAGGAAACTGGCAGTTATCCCATGTCCTAACTCTTTTTCCTTCGAGTGGAGAATGCGAGCTGATCTCATCTTGGATATCAAAGCAGTGGCAGGTGGGGCATAGATAAGTGCAAATGCCGCAACGGATGCAACTCATGGCTTCCAAGTCCCATAAATCGGCTTCAAACAGATCTTTGAGCTTTGATGGAATCTTTTTAGTGTCCTTCAGAGACCTAGGCATGGCTTTGACAGCATCTTGATGAACTTTTTCCACATCTGTCTTTTCTTTTGGTTTGGGCGCAGTAAAAAGTCCTTTAGATGCGTTAATGATTTTGTCGCCTTTTTTCGTGAAAGTCTGGACAAAAAAACGGTCTCCAATATCTGTCAATAAAACATCTAAACCCTCAACTGAATGTGGGGATCCATCGACTGATGTACAGAAACAGTTGGGTGAGGGAGGTGTATTGCATGTCAATCCGACAAGCGTGACCTGATTTCTTCTTTTCCAGTAGTAGGCATCTTCAAAGTCTCCCCCAAAAACCTTGTCCATGTGTGAGACGCCTTTTGCATCGCAGGGACGGACTCCAAAAATCACCGATTCATTTTCTTGGGGAAGGAGTTCTTTGATTCCTGGTGTCCCATTTTCGTTCTGGTTAAATTCAAGGAAGAATTCTCTTTGAGGGAAAGTGATTTTTTTAGGAGAAAGGACCGTGTTGGGATAGTCGGTCGTGATCTCATTAGCCGTGACAATTTCATAGCTCCAAAGATCGTTTTTCTCAACAGGTGCGTATATCTGGTAGGTGGCTAGGTTCTCTACCCATTTCAGAAAGGATTTTTTTGTCAATATCTTTTGCATAGTCTCACCTGATAAAATCTTCTGGGTCTTCATCCCTAAAGGATGAAACAAGAGAAAGTTGGTTCGGGTCAAAACCCACTTCGTAATCGAAGAGGTTTTTGGCTTCTTTTTCGAGTTTCTTATTCAAGAACCGAATTGGAATGTCGAGAGGGCATACTCGTTCGCATTCACTACAGTCAATACATCGTCCAGCGAGATGAATGGCTCTAACCATGTGATAGAAAAAGGTTTCTGAAGGGACAGGTGATTTATCAATCCATTTGATTCTCTGTGCTTTTTCTTCGGATGTAGTATCTGCGGTTACGGCAAAAGAGATGGTGTCCACCACGCATTCGTCACAGTAGCACATGGGACAGACCGAGCGGCAGGCATAGCAGCGGATGCATTTGTCAAACTGCTCTTTCCAAAAAGCCCAGCGTTCTTTCAGGGAAAGATTTTCGATTTTCTCCACGGATTTGAACCGGTCATCTGGAGTGCGCTTGACTTTGTCACCAAACAGGATGTCATATACGACAGGGGATTGAGCGGGACACTCAAGGCATCGGTCGGCCAAAACCTCATCTGCATTTATATTTATTTTGCCGTCTTTGGTAGTGACGACTAAATTTCGATTTTTTTCCCAGGCAAAACTAAGCGCCTTTTTCCCCTTGAGTTTTTTGGCCATTTTTTTATCGTCCACGATCCCCGTATCTTCGCAGGAGACGCCTAGAATAAACACGTCTTCTCTTGCGATGTATTTTTCCTGGAGAAGGACATTTATCGCACGGCTGTCACATCCTTTGACTAAAATACCCACAGGCCTATTATCGGGGTGTTTTTCTCTGGCTTTCCGTTTTTTCTCATCTCTTAAGAAGCGAGTTAGGTTGTGGATGCAGGCCGGATTCCAGACGAGATTATCCGAATCTTCAGGATTTTTGATAAATGCCGGAACAGCGGGAAAACCATTGGATCCTTGCGCATAGCCGATGATATATTTGACTTTATTTTCTTTGAGGATTCTGTGGGCTTCTTTTTTGATGTCGTCAAGGTTTACCATTATTGACTTCTCCTCAGCTTTTTTTGAGGTCCAAGGGGTTTGAGGATTTCCACAAAATCTTTGATGATTTCCGTGTATTTTTTGCCTTCTGCAGCTGAGACCCAGGACATCTGGAATCGTTCTGATTCGAGTCCGGAAAATTCCAGAAGTTCCTTAACAAGGGCGATTCTTCTTCGGGCGTAATAGTTGCCCTTGATATAATGGCAGTCTCCTGGATGGCAGCCTGATACAAGGACACCATCCGCGCCTTTATTAAAAGCGGACAGGATGTAAAGAGGAGACACACTTCCAGAACACATTACAGTGATGGGGACTACGTTAGAGGGGTACTGCATACGTGAAACGCCGGCCAGGTCACTTCCTGCCGAGGAGCACCACTTGCAGAGAAAAGCGACGATTTTAGGTTCAAATTCTTCTGCCATTATCAGCCTCCGAGGCT
>CAZEWV010000133.1:0-7258 GCA_964516025.1 uncultured Eubacteriales bacterium | reverse complement strand
TCACGGTACAGAATGTGACCCGAATATATCAGAAATATTCCTCCCGCCATCGTTTCAAGACATTCAAGAGTGCTTTGATCAAGAGGGATTTTTTCAAATCGTTGAAACCTGACGAACTTGTGACAGCCCTAAAAGAGGTGAGCTTTGAAGTTAAAGAGGGAACGGCTTTTGGTGTCATTGGTGAAAATGGCTCCGGTAAAAGCACGCTCCTTAAAATAATCTCAGGAATAGTGAAACCAACTTCTGGAAACATTACGGTCAATGGTAAGGTATCGGCGCTTATCGAACTGGGTGCGGGATTCCACCCGGAAATTACTGGCCGGGAAAATGTTTACATCAATGGGATCATGTTGGGGCTTTCTAAAAAAGAGATCCATGAAAAATTTGATGAGATTGTGCGGTTTGCCGAACTGGAAGAGTTTATAGAAGCTCCTGTCAAGACGTATTCTTCGGGAATGTATATGCGTTTGGGATTTTCGATCGCCATCAATGTCAATCCGGCTGTACTGCTCGTGGATGAAGTGTTGGCTGTAGGGGATGCCGCCTTTGTTCCCAAATGCTTGGACCGGATCGATGATTTTCGGAGGAGAAAGAAAACCATACTTTTTGTCAGTCATGATCTGGCTACTGTCAGAAAAATCTGCGATACGGTGATCTGGCTTAAAGACGGAGTCATCCAGACTATCGGCGAACCGAATCGTGTGGTGGATGCCTATCTCCAGGATGTGTCAGATAAGCAGGAAGAGGATTTTGAGAAACGGCAGCTTGTTGTCGAAAAAGAAGATAAATATGATGAGAATCGCAGGGAAAATCGATGGGGAAAGAGAGAAATTGAAATAAAAAAATCTGTGACCAAAAATTTGGATGGGGTAGAAAAGCATGTCTTTTCGCCGCATGAAGGGATGATTATTGAGATGGATGTGGAGGCCTACTCCGAAATAAAAGATTTTGCCTTCGGAATAGGTATTTTCAATTCCCAGGGAATTTGCTGCTTTGGGACCAATACAATTATAGAGGAATTAGAGCCGGCCTCTATAAGCGGGAAAGGGCAGGTCACTTTCAAGATCGATCGCCTCAATCTTGTCAACGGGACCTATTATCTGGATGTGGCGGTCCATAAAAGGGACGGATATCCTTTCGATTACCATCGCAATCTTTACTCGTTTCTTGTTTCCTCTCATGAAAAGGGCACGGGGATATTCCTTCCGGATCACAGCTGGAAATTCTCATCCAATATCCGTGTCAAGAGCACGGGGAAAAAACTTGACTTGGAGTGATAAATGACCATATCAGGAAAAAGGTCAACAGTTGAGACGCATTCCCGGACGGTGCTCAAAACCGTCAGCTGGCGTATCGTAGCGACGTTGACCACAGGGATCATCGTCTATATTTTATCAGGTGAGATTCTTCTGTCTTTGGGAGTCATCGGTGTAGAAGTGATCGCCAAAATTCTGTTTTATTATCTCCACGAGAGAGTCTGGAATTTGATCGCTTGGGGAAAGACCAAACACCCATTGGCCTCTATTCCTGTCAATAAAGAATTAGAACCGGAAGATTTGGAAAAAGTCAAACAGCAGCTTAAAGACCTCGGGTATCTTGATTAGAGCCGTGGGGAAAATTCAAGACATTCAAAACTTGGTTCCTATTCGGCAGAGTTTAAAAGACCATCAAAAAAAGGTAGTTTTTACCAATGGGTGTTTTGACATCCTGCACAGAGGCCATATCCATCTTCTCCACAAGGCAAAAAAACTGGGGGACATCCTTTTGGTCGCCGTGAACGATGATTCAAGCATCAGGAAAATA
Source organism: uncultured Eubacteriales bacterium (assembly GCA_964516025.1). Classification (GTDB taxonomy): domain Bacteria; phylum Acidobacteriota; class Aminicenantia; order Aminicenantales; family Aminicenantaceae; genus JAUWVG01. The sequence continues at coordinate 5,455 of CAZEWV010000133.1, read as the reverse complement.
AAAGGACCGACACGCCCCATTTTTCCTCTGGAAGAAAGAATGGAAGTCTTAGAGGCTATTACAGATATCGATTACCTTGTTTCCTTCTCTGAAGAAACTCCCAAGGAAATCATCTCTTCTCTTTTGCCTGATGTTTTGGTTAAAGGAGGAGATTGGAAATCCGAGGAAGTCGTCGGGAAAAAGGAAGTCGAGCAGGCGGGAGGGGAGGTCATCACCATTCCGTATCTTCCCCATCACTCCAGCTCGGATATCATAGGGAGGATCCTCAAACTTTCAGCCGGACAAAAAAACCGCGGAAAGTAAAAAGCCCGCTCAAATAATTATGAACGGGCTTCACTGTGACTTAAAAGATTTTTTATAAAAAATAAAGTCTGAACAGTTTTATATCTTGTTCAGGATCCAATCCGGCAGCCTTCTGAACAGTGGGCTACTCTTGGAACCGCGTGTTTTTTCATTTGAAGCTCCTTATAATGTTATATAGTAATAATATCGGGAATGTGTAAATCTGTCAATACCTCCGTTCTTGGAGAGAACTTTCTTGAGTCTATTTTCGTATTAACTAGAAACAAATGATGAAATTTTAGGATGGATAGAACATATGTTTAAAAATGTTTTCACGGTCTTTTTGATTGTATCCGGACTCGTTGTTTTGGCTTCGATTGGATTTGCCTCACCTGATGAACCCCTGATTGTACCTTTGTTTGCTAAAGCTCCTAAGATCGATGGTATTTTAGATAGTCCTTTGTGGGAGGAAGAAGCTCTTAAGTTCGAGCAGTTCTTTCAGCTGTCTCCCAAAGAAGGCGGCCCGCCTACCGAAAAAACAGTCATGTATATTGGGTATGACAAGAGGAATCTGTATGTTGCCATAAAATGTTATGATTCCAAACCAGAGAAAATAAGAGCTTCGATCACCAACCGAGACCAGTGTATCGAAGACGACTGGGTCGTGATTTTTCTCGATACATTTAATGAAAAGCGCCGGGCCCTGTCTTTCCTCTCTAATCCTTTTGGTGTCCAAATGGATTGTATCCGGATTGAAGAAGGTGGAAACGACAACATGGACTTTAGCTGGGATGCAGTCTTTTCCTCTAATGGCCGGATCGATGATGAGGGATACACTGTGGAAATGGCGATCCCTTTTAAGAGCCTCCGTTTCCCGGACGATGAACAGAAAGTGTGGAGTGTGGTCCTTGGGCGGAATATCGCCAGAAAGGGAGAAATCGTCATGTGGCCCACCTTTACAAGGAAAATACCTGGACTTTTATCCCAGGGCAGCGAAATTATGCTCACCGAGGCTGTGGAGAGAGGGAAAAATTTCGAGCTCATGCCTGTAGCCACATCACTCAAAATAAAAGGAGAGGGACTGAGTTTTGATCCAGGTATCAACTTTAAATGGGGAATTACATCCAACGCCACATTGGATTTAACCGTCAATCCTGATTTCAGCCATATCGAAGCCGATGCCCCTCAGATCGACGTCAACCAAAGGTTTGCCCTCTTTTATGAAGAAAAGAGACCCTTTTTCCTCGAGGGGATGGAGATCTTCCGTTTTCCACGGATCAATATGGTTTACACACGCAGGATCAATGATCCCATTGTTGGGGGGAAGCTGACGGGAAAGATCGGGCGGTTTACATACGGGGTTCTTACGGCTCTGGATACAAGCCCCACGGAAAGCCTTTGGGATGTCACAAACGGCGGGGGAGCAAAAACAGACAATGCCCTTTTTAATATTTTCAGGATCAAGGCCGATGTGCTCAAAGAGTCCTACATCGGTTTCTGCCTTGCGGACCGACAGATCAACGGGTCCTACAACCGTGTGGCCGGGATAGACGGACAGCTTAAGTTTAAAAACAAATTCTTTTTTAACTTTCAGGCTGTGGCCTCGAAAACAAAACTCACGGAGGACGAGACCGATATCGTTCCTGCACTCTATGGAGAATTTTTCTATTATTCCAAGCATTGGATCGCCGGGATCTTCAGCCAGGCTATGCACCCCGACTTTGAAGCTTCTTCCGGATATGTCAATCGGGTTGATTTTAAATCAGTTGGGATTTTCACGTCAGCTTCTATTTATCCAGAGAAAAAGTATTTGAATCAGATACAGCTTAATCTTAATGCAGGAAAGAGATTCTTCTTTTCTGAAAACCTCCTGCAGGACGAGTGGCTGAGAGGAAACATCAATTTCCGTTTCAATGAGTTCAGTCAGCTACAATTCCTATTTCAAACTGATATGGAACGGTATGCTGGTGTTGATTTCAACAAAAATTCATTCGAATTGCAGGGACAATTCCTATTTCTAAAATGGTTGACGTCCGTGATTGTTTTTGAGACGGGGGGAAGCATATATTATGATCCCGATGATCCTTTTCTTGGGCACAACAACACTTATGCCCTGATTTTAGGATTGAAGCCGAGCAAGCGGCTCAGGCTTGACCTCGAGTTCATCAAACAGACCTTTTTTGAAGACAGAGGCGGAAAGATTCTTTACGATTATAACGTCCTCCGCACGCGGACGACCTATCAGCTCAGCAAAACCCTATCTGTAAGGGGTATTGTCGATTACAACCACTTCGACAAACAGATCTATGGAAGTTTTCTTTTCAGCTGGATTCTTCGTCCAGGAACTGTGTTTTTCCTGGGAGTCGATAACGACCTTCTTAAAGATGAATTTGGGCGTTTCGGACAGACGGATTACAGCGTGTTTGTGAAGTTTTCGTACTGGTGGCGGATTTAACCTGAATCATTCCTTAAAGCTTCCCACACCTGTCATTTTTAGAAAAAATCTGAAGAGGATGGAAAAAGCGACATCCGAGGATTTAGCCTTTCCGAGTGGAGCGCTTCCACCTTTTCAGATTATTTCTTGGCCTGGTATAATAATACGTTATGAGCTTGAATTTTTTTCGAGAGACAGAGTCTTTTAAGAAACTTGTTGAGGCCATCCATCAAGGGAAAAAAGGATTAAAACTCACAGGAGTTGTCCCTTCGGCCAAACCTTTTGTCCTGGCATCACTCCTGGTTGAAACAAAAAAACGGATCGTTTTTATCCAGCCTTCTTTTTCCAGCCTCCCCAATTTTGCCGGCCAATGCCGGGTCTATCTCTCATTTTTTTCATCAGAATTAAAAGCCAGCTGCCTTCCTCCTTTGTTGGATAATCCCTTTGAAAACATCCCGCCCGCTCTTGATACTGTTTCGACACGGATGAGGTTTTTTTTTGATCTCCTCTATGATCCTCCACATTTGGTTTTAACAAAACCCTCGGCTCTCCTTTGGCCATTCCCGCATCCTAAGAATGTAAAAAACCTTTTTCTTGAAATCAGCAAAGGAGATCTTTTAGATAGAGACGGTCTTCTTGACCGGATAAAAAACTTCGGATATGCACGTGAATCGGTTGTCAACTCACATGGTGAATTCACATGGCGGGGAGGGATTGTGGATGTGTATTCTCCATGGCAAGATTATCCCTTCCGGATCGAATTTAGCGGAGACATTGTGGCCTCCCTTCGTGAATTTGATCTGTCTTCGCAGCGGTCTTTGAGAAAGGTGGATCGTCTTACTATACCAGCTCTCTATGAATTCCCCTGTTCCTCTTCTTTTGTGGACTCTTGGAGGGCTGCGGCCAAAACAGAAGCTTTTCACTTTCAGGATAAGGATTTGGACCAATTAGTTGCGGGCCTCGAGAAGGGGGAGATCCCTCCTTCTTTTTACTCCTTGTCTCTGTTGTCATCGGAACATTTTAAATCATTTCCGCATTATCTTAACGATTATGTATACATCATGGACGACACTGAGGAAGTGGAGGGCGATTGGAAGGAGGTTCTGCAGGATTATAAAGACCAATACAAGGAACTCGACACGCAGAAAATGCCAGTTCTGCCCCCAGAAAAAATGTATTTTTTGGATCATTGGAAAAAGATCGAGCACGAGGCTTTGCAGTTTAATGTTTTTACATCTGAGACCGTGAAAAAGACCTTTCATTTTCCCTATCAATCCGTCACCCGTTTTGAAAACAAAATTCCTTTTTTTCTCAAATATCTAAAAAATAGCCTGGAAAAGGGAGAACAGACATCGGTTTTCTTCTCAAGTGATGGAGTACGACGTAAGCTCGCCAGCTTGCTGGCCCAACATGATATTCCCAGCCGGCAAACATCCGATCCTTTCAGCAGCTCTCTGAATGGAGCCGTTTCTCTGCTCTTGGGAAATATTTCACACGGTTTCAGTTATCCCCCGCTTAAATGGACTCTCTTTTCCGAAAGGGATATTTTTACTGAAGAAAAAGTGCTGGTCAGCCGGTCTCGGGTCCGTCCCTTTGTCTCTCAATTCCGTGACTTGAAAGCGGAAGATTTTATTGTCCATACCGATTATGGCATCGGTGTTTTTAAGGGATTGATCAAATTGGAGTTGGATGAAAAAAATCGTGAATTTATCGAAATCCTATACAAAGATGATGATAAGCTTTTTGTCCCGGTAGAGGATTTAAATTTAGTCCAGAAATATTCGAGTTTAGGCACGGCCTCACCTCTCCTTAATAAACTGGGAACGCCGAATTGGGAGAGGACGAAAGAGAAGACAAAAAAAGCCATAGAAACCATGGCCAAGGAGCTTCTGCATCTCTATGCAAAGAGAAAAGCAGTCAAAGGATTCGAATTCAGCGCAAGCGGGACCTGGCAGACTGAATTCGACAACACTTTTGAGTTTGAAGAAACCGAGGATCAGAAGAGAGCGATCGAGGAGATCCTGTTGGATATGGAGTCAGAAACTCCCATGGATAGACTTCTTTGTGGAGATGTGGGATATGGGAAAACGGAATTGGCCATCAGGGCGGCTTTCAAGGCCGTCATGGATGGCAAACAGGTTGCAGTCCTGTGTCCAACGACAGTTTTGGCCAGTCAGCATCTTCAGACTTTCAGGAACAGAATGATCCTATTCCCTGTAAAAGTGGGGAGCCTGACACGATTCCAGACAAAAGCGCAGCAGAAAAAGACTCTAGAGGATTTGAAAAAAGGCCTTATCGACATCATCATCGGCACACACAGACTCCTCTCTCTTGATGTTGAATTCCACGATTTGGGACTGCTAGTCGTTGATGAGGAACAGAGATTTGGCGTCAGACATAAGGAAAAACTCAAACAGATGCGGATGAATGTGGATGTGTTGACAATGACAGCAACGCCTATACCGCGGACTCTTAACCTGTCCCTCTCCGGGATCACGGACATAAGCCTCATCGAAACGCCTCCGAAAGACAGGTTGGCCATCCATACGGCTGTTACACTTTTCAGCCGCAAACTGATCACTTCGGGCATCAGAAACGAGTTGGCTCGAGATGGTCAAGTTTATTTTATCCATAACAGAATCACGGACATCGATTCCATGGCTCAAATGATCGAAAAATGGGTACCGGAGGCCAAGGTGGCCGTGATTCACGGACAGATGTCCGGGCTCACTCTGGAGA
>CAZEWV010000132.1:0-7343 GCA_964516025.1 uncultured Eubacteriales bacterium | reverse complement strand
TTTGTGTCAGGAGGGTTTCAAAAGGAAGGAAATGGAGAATATCATCCGGAATGAAGATGATTCTGTTTATCCCATGGTCTAGTCCAGGTTGAATGAGGAGAGTAAACAATTTATTACCAAGCGTAAAATTCAAACTGTCTTTGTCCGAAATGATCTGAAGATAGTCCTTTATGTCTTTACGCAGCGTATCGGCAGGCGGGAGCGGAAATACTTTGATCATATCTCTGGTGATCACAAAAGCGTACGAGCAATTTTTTCCAATACAGTAAGCAAAATAGGCCGTTGAACCATCAGAAAGAGTGGCTTGAGCTTCCCCTAAGGAAACGGGCATCGGGTATTTGAGATTTGCGTATTTGGGACTGCTTAATCTGATTTTTCTGTTTAATGTTTCTAGCTCCTGCTCGAATTCATCCAATTTATTCAAATGTTCTTGTTTTTGCTCTTGTTCGAGTCCGGGCTTGATAAGTGCAGCATTGATGTATGAAATTTCTTCCATCAATTCGTCCTCTTTGTCCAATAAATCCGAATTGATATCTTTTCCGAAGTCGATCCGGGACAATTCCAACCTGTCAAGGAACGATCGGGCTTTAGCTTTTTCCATTGTTTCAAATGCATCTTTTAAATAATTCTGATCCGGATATTCTTGAGACATAAGGTAAAGCAGATCGACAAGGTTGTAATAAGAATCGATTCTTTCGTCCGAACCTAAATAGCTCGCTTTGAGCTCTTCCAAATGGATTTTAGACCGGATATCTTCGATCATATCGATGGATTTATTAAAATGATCCAAAGCTGGGCTGTAATTGTTCATTCCCTTAAAAGCAAGTCCCGCTCTTGCATGAGCCTCCCAAAGAATATTTTTATCATTTATTCGATAGGCCAGTTCAATGGTTTTATCAAACACTTCTATAGCCTGTTTATATCTGCCCTGCTTAGTGTAGACAGTTCCCATGTTGAGAAAGATTGTAGCAACTTCTTCTTCATCTCTGAGACTCTCGGCAATTTCCAGCCCCAAAAACATGGAACGAAGAGCTTCAGAGTACTGCTTGAGATCTGTATAGACTGTCCCCATATTGTTTAGGCACTGCACCTCAACCTTTTTTTCCTGGATTTGCCTTGAAATATAAAGACTCTCTTCAAAAGCCGTCAGGGCCTTTAATAGATCTTCAGATCTGTCCGATTGGAGTCCTTTCTTTCTATAGATCACACCGATATTATTCAAATCCATGGCCACATACAAATCTTCATCGATTTGACGGTCAATGAACAAAACATCTGTCAAGTTTTTTAAGGCTTTTTCATAATTCCCAAGCTGGATATATATATCACTGATATTGACCAGGCAGTTGGATTCATTTGAAATGTTTCTTGTTTCTCTAAAAATGTACAGCGCATCCTCATAATATTTTAAGGCCTGAGAATAATCATGAGTGTCATTGTAATAAAGTCCAATGTTGTACGAACATCTTCCTTCTTCAATCCTGTGATGAATGGCCTTGGCTAGATCCAGAGCTTGTTTGGTTGTCTTATAAAATCCGTCAACATCATTCATCTCCAGGTAGGTCACACCTAAGTGCCGGAAACATTTGACCAGATGTTCCCTGCTGTTGATTTTTTGAGCCAAGGCTACAGCCAAAGCGAAAGAGGTTATTGACTTCAGGTACTGAGATTGATTTCGATAACGTTTTCCATCTTCATAGAACGTCGAAATGTCAATTTTATGAAGGAGTTCTTTTTTAACCTCCGGCATGCTTTTTTCTGTTAGAGAAAGAGCCTTTTGGTAGGACATCGTCGATGAGTCTATCTGTCCGATATTCCAAAAGAGAAGACCAATTTTACTAAGCGCCTGCACTTGACCGGACAAATCCTCCATTCTTTTGGCTAGTACGTAGGCCTCTTCAAAGCACTGGATGGACTGATTAAAATCTCCCCTTAATCTCGATTGTTCTCCTTTGTTTACAAGAGAAACATACTCATCTTGAATTGGAAGATCGTCAGTCTCCATAGAAAACACAAAAAAAGGAAAGGAGAAGAGGAAGATGAAAATAAAATGTGAGAATGGTTGAAGTTTTTTGAGAAAAAACACAGCTAGCGGATCGCCTCATCAGCCCGAACAAGACCCGCCCCCTGCTGCTGAACCGGTAGTCCCAGGCTTTGAGCAGTGAGCTTCAATTTCATTAAAATCTCAGAAGGATCCCAAAGCCCGTTGTGGTTCACATCAAATTGGTTGTTGGGAATTGTGGAGAGAATTAAAGCCACTGTGCCGGTCACATGAGGTGCAGCCATGCTCGTCCCGCTCATGAGCATGTACAATCCAGCTTTGAGGGTAGATCGCACATCAACTCCCGGTGCAGCGAGGTCAATTTCAGCTCCACGACTGGAAAAAGGATCCAAATTCCCAAATTGATCTACTGAAGAAACAGCGATAGTTTCAGGATATCTGGCCGGATAGGAAATGACTCCTCCCTCCTGACCATAGTTTCCCGCAGCCGCAATCAAAGTGATACCTGCTTGATAAGTATTCCTTACGGCCTCATGGAATGAAGGATTATCCTGAAGAGATCCAAGGCTCATGTTAATGACTTGAATATCGTTGTCTATGCACCAATCCAAAGCATCGATAAGATCGGACAGCCGGCCTCTCCCTTTCCTATCCAAAACCTTAACCGCATAGAGGTCAATTTCCGGACCAACACCAATCACCCCGATGGCATTGTCAGCCGCAGCCACAATTCCTGCAACGTGGGTTCCGTGTCCGGAGTCATCGTCTCCTGATTTTTTTGGTTTGATAATGTTGATGTAACCTTTGATGTTTTCATAGAGATCCGGGTGATCCAGGTCAATACCCGTATCGATAACGGCCACCCTGACGGCAGTCCCTTGCGTTAGCGGCCATGCTAGATTAGCTCCAATCAAAAGCATGTTCCAGGGAACCTCTTGAATAGGCTGATCCGGGATTTTTTTGCTTTTGTTTTTTGATTGGATTCTGGCTGCTTGGATGAAAAAGTCTTGATCGATTCTTAAAACTTCATCTTTGTTCTTCAAAACACGTTCCGTTTGGGGCGACATGTGCGCAACCGATCCATTGATCAATTTGAGTGATTTAATTTTTAAGGCACCTGAATTTTTTAGAAGAATATCCTGAGAAGATCCACTTTCAAATGATTTCTTGAATACGACAATCTTTCGTGATTGACCTGTTTCCGATGCCGCACAGAGCGAAAAAACCACAGTAAGAAAAAGGATCATGCTCCCCATTCTTTTTCCAAATCGAGATGCTTTGATATTCACATTCCCCTCCACAAAAATGTTTTCATTCCTTATCTATAAATTGGTTCTAACTATGATTCGGTTTAATCATCGATGTTGGCACGTCTGCGAGATGTGGAATTTTTTTGATCTTTAAGAGTCTTTTTTCCTGACTTTACTTTTGTGTCTTTTGTAACAGTTGTCGAGTCTGTCTTTTTGTCAGTTGTGCTTGGTGATGAAGTACCCAACATAAAGGCAATACCGTCAATATTGATCAGACTGTAGGGATTCACGATTGAACTGAAGGACAGAGGCTGAGATAAATTATTGTCAGCAGTGGCCGCTTCGGCTCCTGAGTAGAGAAACGCCATAGAAAGGGAAATCCCGATCATAAGCAAAAAGGTTTTTTTCACAGTTTTTTTCATTTTTTGTCTCCTTTTAATTCTTTAATCTTTGCCGAGAAATCCGTCTCGACCCAGCAGTCTTTAAGAAGCAAATTTTGTGCCATTTCAGAAAAATCATTATTTATTTGAAAATAAACAAGTTGCACTCCAAATATTTTTTATTGAGTACAGATAACATGCTCAATTTATGCACACAATGTACATATTGTGAACATAATTAAACCTAGATAAATCAGGGAAAGATGTGTGGATCACTCATCAAAGACAAAAAGGCCTACAAGCTTTCTATAATCGATTGAAGAATCGCGTATTTCTGTTTTGCAGCTAAAGGAAAATCATACTTTTTGACTGAGAAGGAAGTGGAATCTAAAAGTACAATTTGAGTAGCCTGAGTCCGGAGAGTCTTAAAAATATGGAGAAAATCGATGAAAACCGGGAAATGAATCTGATTTCCATTCATAAAGCCTCTGACTTTCTTGGCTAAAATCTTTTCTCCCAGGCTGGTTTGGGCACCTTGATCAAAAACGACTATCCCCCATGTGTTCTCTTTTTGAAATTCTACCGGGAGAGAAAGACAGAAATCCAAGAAGGATTCGCTGCATGGAGAACACAAAATATCCCTGAATTCGATAATATAAATGAGGACTATGGGGCTTTTCCCAATGCTCCAAACATAATCAGGGTGAGTGACAAAGGTATTCCCCATATTCAGCAGACAGAATAGAAATATAATTAAACATCTAGTTTTATTTCTAGTTTGATTTTTTCTCATTAAAAACGATATCTCATCCTATATTTCTTAAGGGTCACTCCCGCATTCGCTCTCGAATAGAGAAAATCTTTATCATCGATATAGATGCAGTGGCTTGTATCAGGGAGAGTCAAGGTGGCAATTTGGATTCCTTCCGGATTGAGGACATAGACATCCCGACTGGGATTGGCAGAAAAACTACCACCAAGAATATAGATATTTCCTCGGCTGTCGAGATCAACATCCTTATAAATGATCTCAGTCGGCAGGACATATCCGGAAATTTTCTCCTTCTTTACCTTCTTTACCCCAAGGAGTTCCGTGTTCCATATTCTGGATCCCTGTATGTCGATTTTTTCAATTTTATCTTGAAATGTGTAAGCAACATAGACATTCTTGTGATTATCAAAAATAAAACTGAATTGATCCATTATCAAATCTGCACTGTGTTGGCCGAGTCTCAACACTCTCTCAATCTTGCCGGCAGCATTGTAGAAACAAATCTGTGATGGGCTGTTCACCATGAGGGGAGCGACAGCGATTTCATCATCTCCAATCACACAAAAATCCGATATCGGAACTTGAATAGGGATGCGGCGCACAAACTGCAGGGCCTTATCGAACACCTGGATTCCTGAGAGAAGGTGATCTGTGACATAAAGATATTTTTCTGAAGCATCCAGGAGCCTGGGGGCCATAAATTCCCCAGGCCCCTGACCTCTCCCTCCTTTTTTTTTCAACAGATTTCCGTCGGAGCTAATTTTCTTTAAAGAATAATCCAGCGAATCCGTCACATAGATGTTCCCAGAAAGGTCAACGTTCACTCCAATCCATTGGAACAAAAGATCATCTTCCAGACTTCCCAAAGTGAGGAGCTGTTCCAGCTGAATGTCGTCCTGCTTTTGAGTAAATAGAGATTCGCCGCTCGAAAGGCCTGAGCCGGCTTTAAACATCATTAAAAAGAGGAACAGTAAAAAGCAAAGTGTTCTTTTCATTTATCCTTTACCTCTATCCTTAAGACGGAAATTTGTTTTCGTTTGTCTCAGAATACCCTAACGGATTCGATATATTTTTTACAGAATGCGTATCCGAGGAGACAGTGGAATAAACCTTCGGTGGTCGCCCCTCTCCATAGAGAATCATTGAAACAGCGAAAAAAGGCCACTTCACATGGTCCTATCTCCATTTCAGCGCCAGACAAATTCATCATTACGGTCAAGAATACAAGACAAAAGACAATTCTTTTTTGGTTTTTTCTACTAGTCTTATTCATTCAATTTACCTCCATAAGAGTTATTTGAGTTAAAATACTCACACATAGTAAGTCAAACACCAGATATAGCCATTGATACATCCTGAGGCATAGACTGCAGCCGTGTGCGGGCCAGCCAGAATCAATGCGATGACTGCATCGATAAGACACTTAGACACGGCCTTTCTACAGATATTCCTAGCATGTGCTGAAGGAGCCCATGCACACAACAGCATAAATACAATGAGTGTACTGGCTGTCAATTTGAGGACTCTCCTTTTAGCGATAATTTTCATTTTTCGTACCTCCTATGTCGGATAAAAGCAATTTCTATGCCAAAAGAAAAATATTTTAATATTTCATAACTCATTGATATTATTTGAGTTATAAGAATATTAATTGAAACCAAATCGGAATTGTTAAAAGATCTATGACACGAATTGTGCCATAGATCTCTATTCGACTTATTTGCACACAGTTACACAAAAGAAATGGCACATTCTGTGCCATATACTTTTGCTAACCTGGATTATTAACGTTAATATTTTTGAAGATAAATGGAGGTGCCGGCAGTTTTTATGAATAATTCAGTAGGAGGATTATTTTATTGGGATGTGAATCCCCTTATCTTGAGCACAACGGATGGCTTCCTCATAGCCGGCATCCACATGTCTGGCTACACCCAGCCCCGGATCGACTGTGAGGACTCTTTCCAGACGTTTGGCAGTAGAATCCTGACCATCGGCAACCGTCACCATTCCCGCATGTATCGATAATCCGATACCGACTCCACCACCATGGTGAACGGACACCCAGGAAGCTCCACAGATAGCATTCAACAGGGCATTGAGTATAGGCCAATCGGCAATGGCATCCGAACCATCCTTCATTCCTTCAGTCTCTCTGTTGGGGGAAGCCACGGACCCTGAATCCAGATGGTCTCTCCCGATGACGATTGGAGCGCTTATCTTTCCGTTTTTGACTAAAGAGTTGATGACCGCGCCAAAACGTGCTCGTTCTCCGTATCCTAGCCAGCATATTCGTGAAGGGAGTCCCTGAAATTTTACATGTTTCTGGGCTTTAGTGATCCAACGTGCCAGGGCTTCGTCTTCAGGGAATTCTTTGAGCACGGCCTCATCGGTGGTGTAGATATCTTGAGGATCTCCGGATAAGGCAGCCCATCTGAAAGGCCCTTTGCCAAGACAGAATAGAGGCCGGATGTACTCCGAAACAAATCCGGGAATATCGAAGGCATTTTCTAAACCGGCTTGTTGAGCTTGTCCTCGAATATTATTGCCGTAATCAAAAGCACATGCTCCCTTTTTTTGCAGTTCAAGCATGGCACTGACGTGCACCAACATAGACTGGTAGGAACGTTTGATGTAGTCATCGGGATCTTTTTCTCTCAGCTTTAAGGCTTCATCATAAGGAAGCCCATGCGGAATATAACCATTAAGCTCATCGTGGGCAGAGGTCTGATCGGTCAAGATGTCAGGAATGATTCCTCTTTTTACAAATTCGGCAAGAATATCAGCAGCATTCCCAAGTAGGGCAATAGATAGGGGTACTCCCTTGTTTTTGGCATCAAATGCCAGAGCGATGGCTTCATCCAAATCCTTGGCTATCATGTCTACATAATTTGTATCCAAGCGTCTTTTAATCCTTGAAGCATCCACTTCAACAACGA
>CAZEWV010000131.1:0-7343 GCA_964516025.1 uncultured Eubacteriales bacterium | reverse complement strand
CGACCAGTTTCATGTAGTCTTTTGCCAGATTATGGAGAGGAAAATCCGGCAGTCCTAGATAATCGACCTGGTAGACCCGGGGATGTGTATCGAGGAATTCAGCGATTTTCTGGCAGTTCAAACTAACCAGATCTATTTTCGAACGGAGTGTACGCAGGTCATTGAGGGCATAAATGGCATTGACTGGCGATGCGGCCGGACCCGTATCTCTATAGGGAAGGAATTTGACATATTCAGCAAAACTTTCCTTAAAAAGCGGGCTTTCATTTTTAATTTTTGTGACAATCGGCTTCCGGCTGATCAGGGCACCACCGATAGCCAATCCTCCGGACGTGATGGATTTTGTCAGTGAATGAACGACAATGTCGGCTCCATAGGTAATGGGACGCATAAGAGCCGGCGTTGCGCATGTGGCGTCGATTATAAAGGGGATTTCGAAGGAGTGAGTCAGGTCCACGAGGGCTTTAATATTGCAAAAGGACTGCTGGGGATTGGAGGGGGCCTCCACATAGACAAATCGTGTATTGTCATCGATTTTAGATTTCCATTCTTCAATGTCATTGGGGTTTTCTACCCAGCGGACATCGATTCCCTGTTCTTGTGCCTTTCTGATTGAAAACAGCTGGTAGGTGCCTCCATAGATCTGAACACAGGATACGAAGTTTATGTTATCCTTCCCTCCGCCTTGTTTTACAAGGAATGGATCTACGGCTGCCATAATGGCAGACATCCCTGAAGATGTGACTAGACAGGAGGTATCATAATCGGTTTGATACCCTTCGAGAAGGGCCAGCATCCATTCCAAATAATATGTCGTGGGATTGGCAATCCGCGTGTAACACCAAGTGGGGATGAGAAAGGCCAGGGCTGCTTCCAGTTCATCTGCGTCGTGATAGGCCTGAGCGGAGGAGAGGTAAAGAGGTTCGATCACCGCTCCTTGGTTTTGGTTAAGAGCTTCTTCTACCGAGTAGAGGCCGTGGACAGTCAGAGTGTCAAATTTGTATTTTTTAGTGCGGGCCAGAATTTTTTTTCTCTGGGCGAGAAGTTTTTCTCCCTCTTTGACATATTTTAGAACTCCCGGGCTGTACAGCTTGTCATCCGTCATTATTCCCCCGTGTTATGATATTAAGATTATAGATATTTATTTATTACATTCCTCAATCTTTGAATCCCCTCGATAACCTGGTTTTTGGATGGGAAAGAAAAATTGAGCCTCATCGTATCGAATTGTTCATATCCTTTGGGAAAACAGAGTTCTCCCGGCACAAACGCGACTTTTTCTTTTATGGCTATGTGGAAGAGTTCCATGGTGTTTATATGCTTGGGGACTGTCATCCAAAGAAAGAGGCCGCCCTCCGGAACTGTCCAATGGACCTCCTTCAGATCGGAAAAAACTTTATCCAATGTCTTGAGAAAAAAATCGAGTTTTTTTGAGTAAAAAACTCTGGCCTTACTGAAATGATTGTCCAGGTCATATTCGCGAAGGAAGGCCGTGCAGATGTCCTGGTTGAGCTTGGGTGTGTTGAGGATGTTTGCGCCCTTTATAAAGGAAAATTTTTTGATAACTTCCGGAGGCCCGATATTGAACCCCACTCTCAATCCCGGACTGAATATTTTAGAAAAAGTGAAAATACCGATAACATTCCCTCTATTGTCATCAAGAGAGTAAAGGGAGGGGATATCCCGGCCTCTATACCGGAGTTCCCGGTAGGGGCTGTCTTCAACGATCGGAATTTTATGTTCTTCCCCTAAAGAGAGGAGTGCTTTTCTCTTTTCCAGGCTCATTGTGATACCTGAAGGGTTTTGGAAATCGGGAACAACGTAGATAAATTTAGGAGTTCTTCCTTTACGGGTAAGGTCGTTTATCCCGACGGCCATTCCCTCAATGTCCGATCCGTCTTCCTGAATGTTTTTGGCAAAGTATTGGGGATTTTCCATTTCGAAGGCAGCTATGGCACCTCCAAAAGTAGGTAGGTCACAGACAATAGTGTCCCCGGGTTCCAGGAACAGGCGGCCGACGAGATCCAAGCCATGCTGGCCGGATGTAGTGATCAAAATGTTTTCCAGGGCAATATGGACATTGTCTCTCTTGAGATAGTCGATCACGGCCAACATCAGATCCTTTTCTCCGTGAACAGGCGAGTACTGCAGTACCTGAGCAGAATTGTTATCCAGTAACCTTAGTAGAGTGCTCCGGACCAGCTCAACAGGGAATAGTTCTGCACTGGGCATGCCGGCCGCAAAGGAGATGATCTCCGGATCATCCATGTATTTGAACATCTTGCCGATATTGTACCCTTCGAAGGGCCGCATGATCTCTGTAAAAAGGTGTTCCATGGTTTCAGTTCTTTTTTATTTTGTAGCGGTCGTCCGTGTCAAACATATCGATCACATAGACGCGGGTCAGAAACTTTGCCGAATGTTCGACGCCTTCCGGGATAAAGTACCAGTCTCCTTTCTGGTAGATCTTTGTTTCTCCTGCGATGGTGAATTCCATTTTTCCATCAAGCACGAGTCCCCATTGAGCGCAGTGCGAATGCGGGGGGATTTCTCCGATGGGCTGAAGATCAAAAAACACCATCTGCTTCCCCTGGCTCTGAAGGAGCCAGCCCCTGATGCCTTCGAACGGGATGTCGATTTCGGGAAGCCCTCTGATCATTTCAGGATAAGGGGTTCCATCCCATTTGTCCATGGTGTCGTTCATGTTGTCCCTCCTTTTAATACAGAGCCTTTATGAATCCGCCATCTATCTGTAGAGCCGTGCCTGTAATGTATCCGGCTTGCTTTGATGCCAAAAAAGCCACGGTGGCTCCAAATTCTTCGGGATTTGCAAACCGTCCTGCAGGAATCATTTGTTCTATTTTTTTATAGAAGTCCTGGACGGTTCCCTTTTGACTTTTTTCAAAGGCCGCAGCGAGCTCCTCGATTCTTTCCGTTTTTGTGTAGCCCGGGCAGACACAGTTGACTGTCACCCCAAAGGGAGCCATCTGATTTGAGAGTGATTTTGAAAATCCCAGTACTCCGGCGCGCGCCGTATTGGACAGCACCAGGGTGTCGATGGGCTGCTTTCCCGATATCGATGCGATGTTGATGATTCGTCCCCAAAAGTTGGATTTCATCGAAGGGATAACGGCATAGCAGAGGTTAATTGTAGTCAAAAGGTTGAGTTCCAGTGCATTCAAATAGTCATCCGGAGAAAAATCGTCGATCTGACCGGAAGGAGGTCCCCCGGCGTTTGTGACCAGAATATCTAGCCTTCCAAACTCTGAGACAATCTCTTGGATCATTTTGTGCACTTGATCTTTTTCTGTAACATCGGTTACCCAAGCCCGCACCTCATAACCCGTCTGGGCCTGCAGTTCTTCTCGCGTTTTGAACAATTGTTCTTTGCTGCGGGCACAGATGTTGACTTTTGCACCTTCTTTGGACAATTCGAGTGCAGCGGCTTTCCCCAAGCCAAGACTTGATGCGGCCACAAATGCGACCTTGTCTTTAAGTCCAAAATCCATTATTTTCTCCTACTTTCGTTGACGAAAATTTCAGTCTTTGTGAGAAATACGGGCAAATTCAGTTTTATGCCCCCTCATCAAAATCTCCTTAGCATCTTTATCACACCGAAGACATTTATGATAGATCACGTCGCCTAAAAGAGTTCCCTTTTCCCTCCGTTCTTCGTCAGATAGGAAATAGGCGTTCATAGTGTCGTAGGGGCGTGCTTCTCCATCACTTTCATATTTGATGGTCAAGTCACAGCCTGCGTCGAGAACCTTAAAGGCGTTTTCCGTCCAGTTAAAATCGGCCATGCCCAGGTCGGGATTAATCCTCAGATGGGCGGCAAGATATATTTTAGGTAATCCGGAATCCTCGAGATCCCGAGTGCACTGGATGAAGTTCTCGGCAGTAGAGGCATTGCCGATATTGATCTCGTAGATGGGCGTCGTCCCGTCATCCCGGATGTATTCTTTAAATATGTTCATGAGCATCCGCAGCTGGATGGTGTTCTGAGTGGACAGCAGCATGGAAATTTTAAAAGACAGATTGGGAATTTCGCGGGCATAGTAACACGCAGCGACGATGGTCGACCAGCTGGGATTGAGATAAAAATTCCCTCCGGTCTCCAAAGCTGCACGAGTGATGCCGTCAAGGTACACAAGATGGTTGTTGTTGCCGACTTCGACTCCGCCGAGGTTGCCAAAAGCTGTGCCCATATTTTTGAGTAAAATCTGGCTTAATCCGTTTCCCAGATCCCGCCTCTCGAATGTTTCTCCTGTAACTTTTTCGATCCGAGCAAATCTTTCTTCCGGCAGTGGTGTACCCAGAAGGTTTGTTGAGCAGAATTTACTGGCCCCAAGAAGATTTTCCGCCATGGTCAGTGTGGCAAGGAGATCGCCGCTGTAAACATAGTCATCTGTCAGTCCCACGACAGAAATCATTTCTGTGGGGAAAAACATGGTTCCGTTATCATTTGTCAATCGCACGGATTCTGAAGTAGGTATAGCCCCCTGAAATCCGGAGACTTGAGTTTTGCAGGTCCCTTTTTTAGTTACAGATATATTATTTTTTTTGATGTAATCTTCAACTTTGGGAAAGTGTTTCACATGCTGCTCGGCCTTGTCCAGCATTTCTCCATAGCCCAAATCCTGAGCTTTATTTTTTCTTTGTGCATAGCCCCGCATATCCTCGATTTTTTCTTGGATGGCTTTGGCCCCTCCGTATGAATCGAGAAGGGCATCCATGGCTTTGAGGTCCTTATCCGACAGAAGTTTATAATGCATAGTGCCCCCCGAATTTTGTATGTAAAGAAGTGTGTACTCCCATTTTGGGGATTTCATTTTACTCAAATATAATCCCACTGACAAGAAAAAAGCACTCTTGCTAATTTTTAGCTGTCTCGTTAGACTAATATAAAGAGATTCAAAAACTAGGCTGAGGAGGTTCACGATGAAATTGTTATTCGTCGGGTTTGGAACGGTTGGCCAGGGATTGGCCGAATTGATCTTGGAAAAAGAAGCACTTCTCTTAAAGGATTTTGGACTTAAGTTTTCGGTTGTGGGAATTTCTGATGAGCTAAAAGGGAGTCTTCTCAACAAAGATGGGATTGACCTGCCGAAGGCTCTAGAAAATGCAAAAGCCGGAAAAAAAATATCCATCGATTCTCTTGATTCATTTGATGGCAATGCGCTGGAAATGATCCGTCAGGCCAATGCCGATGTGATGTTGGAGGCGACCTATACGGATATAAAGACGGGTGAGCCCGCCGTCTCCCATGTTCGGGAGGCATTAGAACAGGGGCAGCATGTTGTGACCACAAACAAGGGACCTGTCGCTCTTTTCTACAAAGATCTTGCCGAACTCGCACGCCAGAAAAAGAAAAAATTCCTGTTTGAAGGGACAGTGATGAGCGGCACTCCTGTTCTCAATCTTGTCAGAGAAACCCTTGCCGGAAGTGAAGTGCAGGAAATCAAAGGGATTCTCAACGGAACGACAAATTATATCTTAACGCGAATGGAAGAGGGCCTGTCTTATGAAGAGGCCCTAAATAAAGCACAGGAGCTTGGGTATGCCGAAGCCGTACCTGATGCAGATGTTCTCGGTTGGGATGCATTGGCAAAAGTTTGCATTTTGGCCAAAGTTGTGTTCGGAGCAGATGGACAGCCATTTGATTATCCCTGCGAGGGTATCACCGGCATAACGGCCAGCGCTATCGCTGATGCACGAAACCGGGGAAAACGGTTTAAGCTCATCGGCAGGGTGTGGAGAGAAGGGGATTATGTGAAAGCATCAGTGGGCCCGGAAGAAATCGATCTTGCACATCCTCTGGCAGGAGTCATGGGAGCCACCAATGCTCTGACGGTTTCGACAGACACACTCGGAGATGTCACCGTTGTCGGTCCGGGAGCGGGAAAGAAAGAAACTGGATTTTCGATGCTTGTAGATTTGATCACAATAGGAAAATAATAACCTGAACTATTTATAAAAACTGCCGACGTCTGTCATTGATTATATGAAAGCGCTGCAGTACCAATAGCACCTTGAGTATAATGGTGGTATAAAAAAAAATATAGGAGGTACTGCAGCATGAAAAGCTTTTTTGGATGCGATGCGCACAAAAAGTTCTCGATGTTCGCTTCTATAAACGAAGAAGGCCATCGAGCAAAATGTATCAAAGTGAAGAATGATCGTCATCAGTTCAGTTGTTTTCTCAATACTTTGCCGCCGGGCTCTCCGATCGCGGTGGAGACCGTGGGGAACTGGTACTGGATGATTGACGATATGGAGAAGGCTGGTCATGTTCCTAAGTTGACCAATGCATGGAAGGCGAAGCTTATGATGGGTCAGATAAATAAGACGGATAAACTTGATGCCAATGGATTGGCCCGTTTGTTGCGTAATGGGACGCTTCCTTCGGTTTGGATTCCACCAAGAGAGCTTCGGGATCAACGGGAGCTGCCGCGGATGCGGATGGCTCTGGTCAGTGTGCGGACCAAGTTTAAGAATCGCATTCATGCTACTCTGGCTAAATATGCGATTCTGATCACAGAAGTAAGTGATATCTTTGGGGTTGGAGGACGAGCATTGATAAAAAAACGCCTGAGTGAACTTCCTCCCTACACTCGCCGCTCTGTTGAAATGCAACTGGAGCTTTTGGACCAAACAGTGGAGCACATTAAAGTATGTGAGAAGCAAATCGAAGAGGTGATTAAAAAGACACCAACTATGAAGTTGTTGATGACGCTTCCTGGGGTTGGGTCTGTGCTGGCAATAGTGATAGCTCTGGAGATTGGAGAGATCGAGAGGTTTGCCCGTGCTGAGAACCTGGCAAGTTATGCAGGTACAGTTCCCCGGATTAAGCAGAGTGCAGGAAAGATTCGCTACGGGAAGGTTCGTCCTGATGTGAATCGCTATCTGAAGTGGGCCTTGGTCGAGGCTGCCAATATTGCTGTGATAAATCAGAGCCGTTGGTCTGATCGTCATGTTGTCCGACTCTACAGGCGTATCAGAGGACGCAGAGGACACGGCAAAGCGGTAGTGGCCCGTCATTTGGCTGAGGCATCGTATTGGGTCCTTAAAAAGAATGAACCTTACAAGGAACCTAAAGGTAATAAACCTATTTCGTCTACCCGGAAGTAAACGCGATTCTCGCATGAGACTTAAGAACTCGTTCATTGACTGCGAAACTTTCTGGGGGAGATGCTCATGCCGCAAAGACGGCGCATACATGCATCCGACGAAACGGGATGTGAGCCAATGAGATGAAATGCACAATATATAGAATAAAGGAGAATGAATGAAATAATCAATCATTTTTCTATTGACATAAGCAGCGCTTTCATACATGCGAG
>CAZEWV010000130.1:0-7462 GCA_964516025.1 uncultured Eubacteriales bacterium | reverse complement strand
GATTTTTTGGATAAATTGTCAGACCATTCCATCCCGATTTGATGTCCATGGGAAGGCCCTCTGTCAATTTTTTCCACGTTTTTCCACCATCTGTAGATTTGTAGAGGAAATTACCCGGTTGTCTGTCGATAAAAGTCCAGGCTCTGCGGTAGGTTTTATAACCGGCAGCTATGATGATGTCGGAATTGGAGGGATGCAGCACAAAGTCGCCTATGCCCCGGTCTTTGAGATCGAGCACCAATTCCCAAATTTTCCCGCCGTCCGTTGTCTTGTACAGTCCTCGCTCGTAGCCTTCCATCTCGTTGTTGTAGAGCTCGCCTTCGGCCGCCACATAGACGATGTCGGAATTTTTGTCATCGACGGCGATTCGGGGGATGTAATAGCTCCTTTCGAGGCCAATGTGTGTCCAGGTTTTCCCTGCATCCGTCGATTTCCACATGCCGTTTCCGTGAGCTGAAGAGCGGGCATGCATGGCTTCTCCGGTCCCCAGATACACGATATTCGGATCGGATGGAGCCACATCGACATATCCAATACTCATGTTGCCGTACTGATCAAATAGCGGGACAAAAGAGATCCCTCCGTCCTCTGTTTTCCAGAGACCTCCGGAGGCCGTGCCTACATAATAGATTTGGCTCTGACCTTTGGGGACCGCAAAATCCGTGATACGGCCTGAAAACGTCCAGGGGCCGATGTGACGCCAGCTGAAGACATTGAGGTCTTTAGTGGTCACAGAATTTTCGGCAAAAATAAGACCGGTCCCGAGAACCAAAAGGCATAACGTTGTGAGCAGTAAAAATCGATAAAATTTCATAATTCCTCCTGATTTACCTTAAATGAATTCTGACACAGATTTGGATATATATGAATACAAATAGTAGATTAAAAGAATTGGTGGGAATAGATTGTCTAAAATTATATTCGGTTGAAATCGAGCTATTCCTTTCTCTTCACCCTAAGATCTCTTTACTCTAAGAGCTAAATAATATAATCCGATTTCAGAATTACTTCAAGTAAAAACTGGAGTTATGTCAAAGCAAAGTAAAAATGTCCGGTTCTACACATCTTAAAAACTCTGTCTTTCAGCATGCAGTTTTGCGGTTTGATCATACCTTTTCCACGGATGATTTATTGATTTAAGATAATTCTTTTTTTTGTTGAATTTTGACTTAAAAATCGAAACAATAAGGCACATATGAAACGTTTTTTTTCGATTAGGAGGTTTACCATGAAGAGCATCGCTAAAATTCTATTGGCAATATTCGTGATAATAGTTTTTTCCGCTTATGCTTTAAATGAATCCCCTAAAGTGGATGTGGATATGGTGGCCAAAATCCGCGAAGAGGGGTTTCAACACTCTCAGGTTATGGATATCGTTGGGTATATGACCGATGTACTGGGCGCACGGCTGACTCTTTCAGAAGATATGAAGCGAGCCCAAGATTGGGTTAAAAACAAAATGGGGGAGATCGGCCTAGTCAATACTGTCATCGAACCGTTTATGGACTATGGTGTTTCCTGGGATAATGAGTATTTCTCGATTCATATGCTTGAACCCGATTACCAGCCAATGGTTGGATTCCCTCTATCTCATACGCCAAGTACAAAAGGTAAGATTACCAGCTCCACTATGATTGTTAATATTAAAACAAAAAAAGATATTTTGGAATTTCGTGGTGAATTATCGGGAAAGGTCGTTCTGTCAACACCTCCGGCTGAAATCGACCTTGTCAAAATGGCACAGGCAACTCCTCGGAGGAACTCCGAAGACCTGAAGCAGATCGAAGAACAGGTCATTCCTCAACCTCAGCGTCGAAGGGTACCCCCACCTCCACCCGATCCTGATCTTTTGAAGTCCACAGAAATAATTGAGTTTTTTAAAACCGAAGGAGTTCTTGCCGTACTCGAATGCAGGAGTGGCAGACCGGGTCTGGTCCGTGGATTTGCCCGTCCTGGCACAAAAGACGACGGGTGGTCACTAGAGGGGAACCTTGCCTCACTGCCAATTATTGCCGTAACTCCCGAACATTATAATCGGATGTACAGAATTCTGATAAGAGACATTCCGGTTACGATAGAGCTGGAGGTCCGCAACCGTATGGGAGATCACGTAGAAAAAGCTAACAATATCCTGGGAGAGATTCCCGGGACAGACCTGAAGGATGAGATAGTGATGATCGGTGCCCATTTTGATACATGGCATGCCAGCCCAAACGCCAGTGATGACACAGCGGGATGTGCAGTGGCCCTTGAAGCCGTACGCATTCTCAAGGCGATAGGCGCTCAGCCGCGACGGACGATCAGAGTGGCGCTTTGGGGAGGAGAGGAGCAGGGCATCCATGGTTCTCGTGAATACGTCCACAAACACTTTGGGAATCCCAAAGATCCCGACATCGGAATCAAGCCGGGATACGATAAGTTTTCCGTCTATTTTAACCAGGACTACGGGGCCGGGGCATTCCGGGGAATCTATCTCCAAGGGAATGAATTTGCCCGTCGCATTTTTGCCTCATGGATGGAACCCATGCAAGATCTTGGTTTTACAGCCATATCGATCCAGAGTGTGGGCAGTACGGACCATGTTTCATTTGATAGGGTTGGTTTGCCGGGATTTCAGTTCATTCAGGATCGCATTCCAGGGACAGCCGGCCATACAAATCTCGACTTCCTGGATACTCTGCAGGCCGATGACCTGATGAAAAACGCTGTGATTATGGCTGTCTTTGCTTATCAAGCGGCCATGAGTGACGAACGAATGCCAAGAGAAACGATAGTCCGCTAAAACAAAAAGCTCTATCCTCCTTGTTGTTTGATCAGTTTTTCAGAGCCATTGGATTGGGAAGGAATTTTTTCGGAAATCTGGCAACAACCGTGTAATTTGGGTCCACGACATTGGCCACTTGTGCTGATCCAAGCTGTGACAGCAATTGGAGGGCTTCCCAGCGGTCAAAGCCATAATCTGACTCGAGCCATTTGACCATCTCGACATGAGCGATCCGGAATGCATCAAGAAGAGGCCGGATAGAACCGGCCACCATTATAAATTTTTCATTCTCCAACCGAGGCCAGGCGATCTTGTAGTCTTTAATAAGATCGATCTCCAAAGTGACATCTGCGGATGTTTCAATGCCGCTTCCCGTGATCTCTCCATCTCCCTGCAGGGCATGGACATCCCCAAAGTACAAGTAGGCCCCCTCGTGAAAGATAGGAAGATAGACGGTGGCCCCTTCGCAGGCCTCTGAAGTGTCCATATTGCCGCCGAAATTATAGGGCACACCTCCCGGGAATGGATTGGTTGCCTGGAGGTGCCGTGGCCAACCGGCCAAGCATGGGATGCAGCTCGACTTGAATCTTTTTTATCCGGCTGTTTGGAAGGTCCAGAGTAGCTGTTTTCTCCTTAGTGTTGATTTTCCAGATAAACATTTTTGATGGAACCGGATCATGAAGCATGGGAGTGGTCATGGTGGAAGTAAGCGATCCATAGACTGTTGACGTGCCGGATCTTCCTGTAGCGATATTGGGCCGCAGCTTTAATATTTTGATGACAAGCGTATCTTCAGGAGTTGCCCCCTCAATATAGATGGGGCCGACTTCTCCCGGCCAGGGACCGTCCTTTTCCGTGAAAAAATCAGAGTACAATGTGCTTGTCTCCAGGATATCTCCTGGTTTTATGGACAAGACGGGTTCCCGCTTTGCATATGTCTGATAGCCCTTGGTCACCTTGAATTGGTGGATCTCAGCAGATGCGAAATTAAAAGAAATCATCAGCACTAAAAATGGTATTATTAATTTGATTTTCATGAATGTCCCTCCATAAACACAGATAATCCATCCTGAATTATTCATAAAAACTGCCTCCACCTTCAATTCTCTTCAATGATATCAACTTGACAGCATGATTTTTAGCAATAACTCGAACTTCACTTTATTTGTTGGCCAGTTTTAATCTAACGTCGGCCTGTCATTGCGAGAAATGAAATGACGAAGCAATCTCATTTGTTGAGATCGCTTCGCTGTGCTCGCGATGACAAGGTCAGGTCACCACACTCTCTACGATCGTTCGTTGCGAGGAGCAAAGCGACGTGGCAATCTCATGGGCCGACGCCTCGCATCTGTAGCAACCTCGGCCCGTGAATAATCCAGGCTAATTAGTGTATCACTATGTATTCATTGTCTCAAGATGTGGGCTAGTGAAAAATATATCCCCCCTTCATCCCAAGCAGAAGAAAACGAAGCGTGATTTTAAATTTATTTGTACAAAAACTGCGGGCATTTGCCCTGGATTGAAAAAGAGGCAAAGACTGAATTTTATGCTACTTTGTTTTTTGTGCCAACTGAACATCCACCCAAAAGCTATACTGCTTCATGCGTTGGTTCAGTGCTGCCAGGCTTCCGATGCCCTGAGAGCGTATAGCTCCGCTGCTGGAAGCACCCCCACCCTTTCCCTCAGATCCTTGGGCAATTTTCCCTGGGCTGCCGCCGCCGCCTCCTCCGGCTCCACGCGTTTTCAT
Source organism: uncultured Eubacteriales bacterium (assembly GCA_964516025.1). GTDB lineage: Bacteria > Acidobacteriota > Aminicenantia > Aminicenantales > Aminicenantaceae > JAUWVG01. The sequence goes on along the minus strand of CAZEWV010000130.1, from coordinate 2,951 downwards.
CCATGCTTCTCTCATCTCTTTGGTCACTCCTCCCCATTCAAACGCAACTTTAATGATATTTCCTGGTTCTGTACCGATTCCCGGAGACAAATCTGTTGTTCTTTTCAGAGGGACGGCCATTTCATAACTCACAATATTTTCCTGAGTAACGACTTGAAATCTGATAGGTGAACTATTTTCTGAACCTGAAGCTTGAGGAACGGGCTCGCCTTTTTTATTGATAACTTCACTTTTATTGATGACATAAAAAGGATTTACACGTATATCATTTTTATCTTTTTCGGGAAGGGGCCCCTTCCTCTTTTCTATGGTGGCTATATATTCATCTGCTGTGATCTGTTTTGTTAGCAGTCTGACACCGTAAATTTTTTTGTTTTTTCCCTCCAGATTAAACCACAATCTCATGCCTGTCATCTGGATAGAGCTAAGGACACTGGGATCATTGAATTTAAACAGAGTATAAAGATATTCTCCATCATTCTTAAATGCGTAATCAACCTTTGTTTTTTTCTCTAAATTTAAATTGATATCACTCCAATCCTGACTCAATCCGTCTATGTTGATGGGTTGAACTGTCCAGTCGCTTTGAATCATTTTCTCTGCGGAAAATCCCATAAGGGTTACGGCAAAAATAACATACACTGGGATAACCATTTTTTTTAAAGACAAATATTTCATAGCGACACTCCTTAAATTTATTTGATATATTCAATATAAAAAATATAAATCCATTATAGATTCAAACAATTTAATTTGCAAAATATCCATAGCGGTGAACGACTTTATATCTTTCTCCTTTCACTCGAACCTCAACTCTTTTAAATTTTCCGTCCTCCTTATAATTTAAAGGCGAATAATAAAGAAGATAATAGTTCTCGGATGCTTTGACCGCTTGATTGACCAAGTACTCCGGATTTGAAGAACTTTCCACGGATCCCCCTGTGGCGAGGGCCATTTCTCTAAAAGCACTGAAGATATCCTCTGAATGTTCATTAAAGACCAGGCCGGGCACGTTTTCGGAGGGAGGAGTCAGGAACAAGAAATGAATAGAGATAGAGGAATCCGCATAGCTCTGTTTGACAAGATCAACATTAAAAGAGACATCTCTACGATAAAAAGAAAACAGGGATGTTAGGGACTGGAGCACATGTGGGCTGTCTTGGTAGAGATCCATATATTTATCCAATATCCTAGGTTCTATCTGGGGAAGATATTCCTTTTGGTAAAGGAGAAAGACATATTTTTGGCCTTCTAATTCTTTTAAATAATTGGAAAATCCCAGCAATTTGTCCTGATTGACCTTTCTAAGACTATCGAGTCTTTCTAAAATGGATGCATATTTTTGAAGTTTTCGTTCAAAGGGATAATGGGAATATTGATTCGATGAGGATGTGTCCATAATTCTTAGATCCTCTCCGGATCCTCTCTCTGTATCCGAAGCTAAAGTTGAGGCTAAACCCGTGAGTTCCATCATAGTACTTCTGTATTGTGAATTCCCCATGGTAATATCCTTCTTTAATATATCAGTAAGTTGTTTGGTGAGTTCTTCTTTGGTGTTGTGTTTGAATGCTTCGGTAGTCTGTCTATAAGTTTTTAGAGGGGTCACAATAGTCAGACTGTCATCTGGAAGGATAACATTATGAATGAAGTATTTCACCGCATCTCCAAGCCGGCTGCTGTACTCTGTAACTTCGAAAAAAAGGAAATAATTTCTGGCTGTTTGAGGAGAAAATCTTTTATTTTCCTGACTCCTTTCAATGGATGTTTTTTTCACCAGATAAACGGCATCGATATCTTGGAGGATGCCATTCTCATAAATCTCAAAATCAGCCAGGATTAAATTGTCTATAAATGTCGTTCCTGAAAATACCCGGACAGGAATCTCGACATTGATCACTTGGCTTTTCTCCTGGATATCTTGAGAGGTCAGCGGCAGGGAAAGACATAAGATAAATAGCAAAAGATGTATTTTTCTCATTCTATCTTTTCCTTCCTTTCAATCTCTTCGACGAGTTTTTTTATATCTTCCTGATTTGGATTCAATTTTAAGGATGCCCTCAAGACATCAAGAGCATTTTTGATGTCACCTGTTTTGTAAAAACAATAACCGAGCGATCCAAGAAGATCCGTATCACTGTTATAAATCTTGTTTCCTTCTAATAAGTTGTCTATGGCCATTGAGTAATTTCCCATCCCCATGAAGGCCTTTCCTTTGGTCAGAAAGTATGGAAACTTTGTTTCCTCCTGTCCATTGATTTGCTCGATCAATTCGATACTTTGAGAAAACTTTTTTATTTTAATGAGAAAATTGGCATATTCAATCAAACCGGCTGTATGACCAGGCCTTGAGGTAAAAGCGCGCTGATAGAGGGCTTCTGCTTTGTCGAGTTCATCCACTTTATCATACTGGTAAGCCAGTGCATAGAGATATAAAAAGTTATTGGATAATGAAAAAGCTTTGGCTAATGTCACAGGATGAGGGACGACCTCTTGGGGAGAGATGACAAAGTTTCCGGTCTTCTCATCAAGTGTCTCAGCATCGCCATTTTTTAAGATCAGAGTTAAAGTATAATAATCGGGAGATAAGTCATAGGCAGGTAGAGAATGAGTCATTCCAAGATTTGTACCGAAAGGATAATTTTTAAGATATATAGAAAATGATTTTTTAATTGGATTTTTTGCTGTGATCCCATCGATTTGAACGTCAATTTTTCCCCTCTCCCACAGCTCTTTCGTGGAATTCATGACATTAAAAATAATGGCCACATTTTCTTTGGGCGAAAACGTAGACTTCGGATCAATAAGAAGTTTTTTATCATTAAGTTTAAAAGGCAGGTTTACATAATCGGTTGAGTCCTGGAAATCATACCCGAGCACAGGCCCCATAATACTGGGCAAATCGGTTGCCGTGGGAACAGAAATTTCCGTTTCAAAGACACTAAACTCTTTTC
>CAZEWV010000129.1:5682-7489 GCA_964516025.1 uncultured Eubacteriales bacterium | reverse complement strand
ACCATCTTTTTTCTGGTTTTATCGAGTTTTGCTGGGGAAACCGGATATCTGCATGCCTCCGGAAAGCAAGAGCTAAACCAGAAAGAGAAACCTGTTTTAGTGAAGGAGCCATCAGCAAAAAAGGGAGGATTGATTGGTTTTTATATCAAAGGGGGACTCGGTTTTGTGGATAGCGGGGACTTCAATAATCTCATTCAAGGATATCGTAATTATTGGTCCAGGACTGAAGACTATATAAATTGGCCCGAGCTCGGAATGATGATGGAATTCGGCGCAGAAATTATACTCAATTTTACTCCGAATGTCGGGTTTGGAATCGGAGCAGGTTACATAACAAAAAACAACATTGGAGAATATGGTTCTCAGGATCCTGTATTTCAAGTCGATTACGATAGAGAGTATGGATTCAGTGTGATTCCCATCAGTGGAAATTTGCACATCCGTTTTTTGTCGACTAGGCTATTCGGATTTTCAATCCATGGAGGAGTCGATTATCTTATGGGGAATTTAACACACACCTATACTTTTCAGTCGGGTTCCGGCAGTTCCACCAGGAAAGAAGAGGTCAAAAGCAACACCGTCGGTTATCATGGGGGGATAAGTATTGATATCAATTTTTCCTCTCGTGTTTCACTCGTCCTTGAAGGATCTTACCGTTTCGCAGATTTTAAAGAATGGAAAGGCAGCGTTGATTCCCCTGACACTGGAAATTTCGATGGAGAACTTTATTATTATGAATACGAAAGTGCGTATTATGAAGAATACTACCCTCGAATGTGGGTCTGGAGCAGCACCCCATCTTCTTCTTATTATCGGAATGTCCGATTGGCAAGAATCAACCTGAGCGGCTTTTCAAGTACCATAGGGATTAAAATTAATTTTTAGAGCTTCTATTCCCGAAAAAAAAGGCCGATTTTGAGGATCTATCCAGAGTATATCTATAAATATTGAAAAGCAAAAATACTTAAACAATGTCATCCTCGAGATTAGGTCATACCCTTATATTTTTTATGTTGTTTTTTAGTTTATTATTTAATTTTTTGTGTTATAGTTATAAACTATTTCAAAAATGGGGTAGGTTTTTAAAGTCATGAAAGAAAAAAGGAATCATCCAAGATTGAGCCTTTTGCTCCCCATACATTATCACAGTCTTAAATCCATCACCTCTTTTTATACAGTAATTGAGGACATCAGCAAAGAAGGATTGAGACTTATTGCCGAGGATCTTCTAGCCATTAATGAATCTATTAAATTTACATTAACTCTTGTTGGCAAAAGCATCAAAGGGGAAGGAAAGATCATGTGGCGCAAATCCTTCAAAAATGAGAAAAGGCATATAGTTGGAGTTAAATTTACGAAAATAGAGCCCAAAAATCAAAAGTTTCTCTCAGAATTTCTTCTGGAGATGTTCGCCACCTAACCCTCCATCAGAGGAAATAGGGACAGGCTCCAATTTCCCTGGGCTTTTTTTGTTCACTTTCTATGATGTTGCAATTCCACACATTTTCCCATGTGATCCTAGTAACTTCATTGTAATCAATAATTTAACCTCCAATTCAAAGTAAACCGGTTGCAATTCCGCACATAAAATCTTTTCCGTTCACTGCATCTTAAGAATCCAATCTCTCGCAACTTATTTAATATCAATAAGATATAACATTTAGAACAAATGGCATGGTTCTTGCTTTAGAATTGGGTGTAATGAAAAAAATGGAAGATTTAAGGAAGAACCCATGAGAAATTTAACAAAAACAGGAACAATTTCTTTGGCATTGATATTTTTCTTTTGTATGCCGTATTTCGCACA
>CAZEWV010000129.1:0-5582 GCA_964516025.1 uncultured Eubacteriales bacterium | reverse complement strand
TGATGAAAAAGCAGGAAACTGGACTATAACTTTTTCGGCTGACGGGTTAGATAACGACAACAACATATTGAGGGTAAATCGAGCCGAAGCCGAAGTCATTTCAATATTGTCCGGTGATAATCAGTCGAGTAACATCGGAACAAATCTTCCCGATTCCTTAGCCGTAAAAGTGACGGATAGATATGGAAATGGTATCAGCGGAATAGCTGTCCAGTGGAGCATAACAGAAACTCCCTATGGTGCTGTCGGACAGATCCTTTCTACTCAGACAGTGGTCTCCGATTCAGAGGGAAAAGCTGAAACCATGCTAACCATGGGGAACATGAATGGCAATTACAAAATTCAGGCGTCCTCCACTTCTCTCCCTTATTCAGCTATAACATTTAATACTTTTGCTAATTCAGGCAAGGCTCAAAATATTTCCATATTATCAGGGGGTTGTCAGTCCGGATTCATGAATACAGTCTTAGCCGAACCGTTTGCTGTTAAATTGACAGATGAGTTTGGCAATCCAGTTGGAGGAATTACAGTGAGTTGGAGCATTATAGAGTCTCCAACAGGATCTGTTTGGCAGGAGCTGTCCAAGACCTCTACCTCTACCAACTCGGACGGAGAAGCCTATTCAACACTGACCTTGGGACACAAAGCAGGGCTGTACAAGGTAGAAGCAACATATAGTGATGTCAAAAGCTTATCCGTGGCATTTACTGTGACAACGGATCGGTTGGTTTCCTTTAAAGGAGGAAATTACATTATGTTTTCCATTCCCTATTTGTTTAGTAACGGAAATCCAGAGGCTGTTCTAAATGCTCTTGGTCCTTATGATCCGTCGAAGTGGAGGTTGTTTAGGCTTAATGATTCTGGGGAATATAAAGAATATCCAGGCATACATGATATTTCGCCGGGAATGGGTTATTGGTTGATATCGGCCAAAGATATCGAGATTAATCTCGATGGAGAAGCCGCTAATTCTGACATCACTATAGTTTTAGAGCCCGGTTGGAACCAGATTGGCGCCCCTTTTACATGCTCGGTGAGCTGGAATGATATAAAAAAAATGAATCTTGGTCTGTTTGCGAGTAATGCAGTAGCAGATGTTCTCTGGGGGTATGACGATGAAAAATTTGAGCTTGCCATGAGGGATGCGTTGGATCCTTGGCAGAGTTACTATGTTTATAACTCCAGCGGATCAAGCATCAATTTTGTAATTCCATCTAAATAGAAATGAGGATAAAATGAGAAAAAAGGACTTTTTTAGATGCATGTTTATTTTAATCGGCTTTCTTTTGACATTACCTCTCTTCGCCTACTCCTCTACAGGACAGAATGATTGGAGCGTGAGGATTGGAGTAGAAAGAAAGGACGGTCAATACAGGGACAGTTACAACTTTATTGGGATTTCAAAAGACGCCTCTTTGTATTATGACGCTAAAGATAAACTTGAACCACCGGCATCACCGAGTGGGCTTTGTCTATATTTCCCGCACTCAGATTGGGGAGTTCATTCTGGGAGATATGCCGCTGATAAACGTCCACGTTTAGTGGACAAAGAGACTTACGAATTCGTTGTTGAAGCAGGCGAATATACTCAACTTAAGCTTTTTTGGCAAGACATAGAAGATGTCCCTGAAAATTATCAATTAACACTCGTAGATGAAGAACGAGAAATATTTATCGATATGAGAAAGATCAAGGATTATACCTTTAACTGTCGTCCTGGGTATAAGAATAGATTTCGAGTGATTGTAACTGAATAGTTATACGATCCCCAGGACAAAAAACAAACTTCATGAGTTACGCCGGACATTCAAAATTCCGGTTTAAAACATCTAAAAATCTGGATAATCTCTACCATATTCCGGGAAATAGTCTGAAGCGGACAGTCTCTGTGTATTCCTTGTATCCGGAAATTTCTTCCTGAAGAGTCTTGTCCTCGAGTGCTGTCCGGAAAACAAAAAGAAAGACAATGAATATCGCCGGGATCAGGGCATAGAAAGATCCCAATGCAAAGGGCACGGAGAGCATGGCGATAATAATCCCAATGTACATTGGATGGCGGACATACCTGTATGGTCCGGTTTTACAGACTCTATGGCCCCGGTCTTCCTGAATCCTGACAGCGTCAGACAAGTAGGTATTCACTCGCATGGCCCAGAAACCTAAAATAAATCCCGGGATAAAGCCCAGAAAACCAATTATTTTTAAGGTGAGATGAACATTCGACCAACGGAAACGAACGGCATCCAGCCCGGCAACACATAACATTCCCATTAGAGAAAAAGTATATATGAATATTAAAATTCGGTCCCAGGTTTTGACGTTCTTTTTTCTTTGCAAGCGCTCTTTAAGGAGTTCTGGATCATTCTTCTTCAGCCAGACGATAACGCCTGATACAGACACGATATAAAATGTAATCAAGATCCATGCTTCAGCCCATTTGAGTGTTCCTGCGGGAACAAAAAAGAGGGCCAGGAATAGGCCAATCGTAAAAATCAATCGGACAATTTTTTTAACTTTAGATAATGTTTTGCCTGGCATCGCTTCACCACTTTCTAGTCTGAAATTACCACAAAAAGTATTATTTTAACAGAAAAAACTTGACAAAAGCTTACTTTAAACCTATATTATGTACGCAATGAGTAAACATAGACATTTATCGTACATTTTATTGTTATTAGTTTGAATTTTGGTTTGCCATGACAGAAAAAGAAAATTTTATAAAAAGTAAGAAGTTCCGCCAGATCACGGAGACCGCCCATGACCTGTTCATGCGCCACGGAATAAAACGGGTTACTATTGAAGAAATATGCCGGACTGCAGGTGTCAGCAAAATGACATTTTATAACTATTTCGACAACAAGAATGATTTAGCTATCTTTGTGCTCGAGAGTATCTTCACGAAAGCCGAAAAACGCTACAGCGACATCATGGCCCAGGATCTCCCCTACTCGGAAAAAGTCAAAGACATCATCAAAATGAAACTGGAAGCAAGCAAGGATGTTAGCTCCGAGATGATGCAGGATTTGTGGCACAATCCAGTCCCTGCAGTGGCTGATTATATGCACAAAAGAACTCAAGCCACTCTCAAACAGTTTCTCGACGACATGATTGCAGCACAAAAAAAGGGAGAAATCCGGCCGAACATCAATCCACATTTTATCCTTTATCTTATCGGTCACATGCAGGAAATGACTGCCGACGAAAAAGTCCTCAGTATGTATGAAACAACGCAGGCTTTGACTTCAGAGATTATTAATTTTTTCTTTTATGGAATATTAACGAGGGAGAAGGAATAAGGTGATATTAAAACGGGTTTCGGGAGCAAGGTTACTCCTTGTAGGAGGATTACTTTTGTTTTTCCATTCGACAGCCCTCTCTATAACCTTCAATCTCAAGGGACTTCTCACCGCATGGCTCACAGCCAATACAGACAGTTTGTCTCAGCCCTATTTAGGGATGCGATATATCCCTGAGTTTTCAATGAAAAAATCTCTTTCGGAAAAACATACGGTGGACTTTGAACTCGCTTTGAATACCTTCGGTACCGCTCACATTAGAAATCTCAATGACGTTCCTACCGAAAGCGATGTCGATCTCTACCGGATGTGGGGACGATTTTCCTCCTCACGATTCGAGGCTCGCATCGGGCTACAGAAAATCAATTTTGGTTCGGCAAGCCTCCTCAGGCCATTGATGTGGTTCGACCGCATCGATCCGCTTGATCCCCTTCAGCTAACAAATGGTGTTTATGGACTTTTAATGAGATATTATTTTCTCAACAACGCCAACATCTGGATCTGGGGGCTTTACGGCAGCAACGACCTCAAAGGCTGGGAATTTATGCCATCAGAATCCAAATCCGTTGAATTCGGCGGACGGTTCCAGCACCCTCTCGGAAACGGGGAACTGGCCTTGTCATACCACCATAGGGACATAAATCCAAACACGGCTCCCTTTCTCCCGGAGAGCCCCAGCAGTTCTCCCATTCCAGAGAATCGCTATGCCATTGATGGTAAGTGGGATTTAGGGATCGGGCTCTGGTTCGAAGGCACTTTGACACATCAGAACCGCGACTGGCTGCCAATGCCCTGGCAGAGGGCTATCAATATCGGGATGGACTACACTTTCGGTCTAGGAAATGGTTTGAATGTCATTGGCGAATACTTCATGTATGAAAGAAGTCAGGAAGCCTTTGGAGCAGGTGAGGGAATCACATTTTCTGCTGTTTCCCTAAATTATCCTTTGGGGCTTCTGGATAATTTGAACTGTATTCTCTATTATGATTGGGAAAACAAAGATCTCTACAGTTTTTTGACCTGGCGCCGGACATACGACCAGTGGATTATCAATGTTATCGGATTCTGGAATCCCGACCAATTCCAGATCTACCAGAACCGGCCGGAAAACAACCTCTTTGCAGGCAAGGGATTTCAAATTATGCTTATCTTCAACTATTGAAATAAAAAAAAGGACATAACAGTAATATAAATAGAGATAAAAGTGAGGTAATCATGGACAATTCTTATCTGATCGAAACCAAAGAACTAGTCAAGATTTTTCCGATGGGCGAGAGCAAGATAACGGCTCTCAACCACGTCAGTCTCCAGTTCAAGAAAGCCGAGTTTGCGGGGCTTGTCGGACCCAGCGGCTCAGGAAAAACAACTCTACTTAACATCCTCGGTTCATTAGATTCTCCTACAGAGGGCAGCGCGGTTGTCATGAACCAGAAAATCGAGGACTTGAGCCACAAACAGGGGGCCGAACTGCGCAACCGGCACATCGGATTCATATTCCAGACTTTCAACCTGCTTCCTGTCTACACAGTTTTCGAAAACGTTGAATTTCCTCTTTTACTTCAGGGTCTATCTTCCCAAGAAAGAAATGACAAGGTCATGAAGGCTCTTGAGTGGGTTCAACTAGCCGACAGGGCTAAATCAAAACCCGCTCAGCTTTCAGGTGGGCAAAGCCAGAGAGTGGCCATTGCCCGGGCTGTCGTCAAAGAGCCTTTAATCATTCTGGCCGATGAACCTACAGCCAACCTGGATGCAGAAAACTCCCACAATATCCTGAAAACCTTGGAAAAGATCAACGAGGAACTGGACACAACATTCATCTTTGCTACCCATGATGAAAAGGTAATCCAATACCTGCGGCGGAAAATCACTCTGATCGACGGAAAGGTAGCAAAGGACGAGGTCTTTGATAAATCCTCTAGCCAAGGAGAGGAACAATGATTATCCCGCGATTAGCTTTAAGAAATCTTCTGGGTGCCGGACTCAAAACCTGGCTCAACGTTGTTGTTCTTTCGTTTGCATTTGTGATTATTATCTGGATGCAAGGTCTTTACGACGGGATGGGAAACCAGGCCAAAGTCGCCACCACCGACGCTGAATACGGTGGAGGCCAGTACTGGCAGGAGAATTACGATCCTTTTGATCCTCTTTCTATCCAAGATGCACATGGTGTGATTCCCGAATCTTTGCAAGCACAAATAGACAAAGGTTTTGCTGCCGCGGTCCTTATCTCCCAAGCCACCATCTACCCCGAAGGCCGGCTTCACACTATTCAAATGAAAGGCATCG
>CAZEWV010000128.1:0-7491 GCA_964516025.1 uncultured Eubacteriales bacterium | reverse complement strand
AAATGGTGGCGGTGGAGGGACTTGAACCCCCGACACTACGGATATGAGCCGTATGCTCTAACCACCTGAGCTACACCGCCGCCGGTGAAAAAGATTTTAGTCGAACCCCCAATCAAAGTCAATTAACGGACGACAATGCGGGCAGCCTGGGATTCAAACACGACAGATTTCCCGGTAGTATCGACAGCCACAACGCTGTTGACCATAACCTGGCTTTCACCCTTTCCCTTGGCTTCAAATACCAGAGTCGCAATTCCTCCAGTGCCTTTGACGCCTTTGGTGATATCCGGACTGGAAAAAGCGATCGTGCAGGCGCCGGAACCGTTGTCAACAGTCTGGAGAAAAGAAGAATCCAGGCCCTCCCTCCTCACAAATCCCCCGGCCGCAACTTGCTTTAAACTGAGAACGGACGGATCAAAAGACAGACTCAGAGACATGTTGTATATGTCTTCCTGACTCCGCAGGTTGACGCTGATACGGAATTCCCTTTTCAGAGGAACCTCAATGTTTCCAGGGCTGAGATTGATAGCATTTCCTTCTGACTGGGCAGCGGCCTGTTGTCTTTGCTGAAGCATCCTGGTTCTTCTCATTTCCTCATCCAGGAGGGCTTCTCCAGGCATCCTCAAGCTTCCGGCTGATGCGGAACTGGGAGTGTTGAACAGGTTGACCCAGATAGGTTCTTTATCCTGCTTTGAAACCTTAAAGGGCCGTATTATGTAAGGAGTGATGGTCAAGATAACTTCGCTCTGCTGGATGGTCTGATCCGTACTGGAAAAAAGGCTTCCCAGAATCGGCAGGTTCTTGATCCCGGCAATACCACGCATCGTCTTTCGCTCCTCGTCTTTGAGCAGGCCGGCCAACAGGGTTGTCTCTCCATCCTTAAGCCGAATGATGTTTTTCACTTCTTTTGTGGTAATGATAGGAATATCGGCATAACCCGCTTCTCCAAGGGATTTGATCTTTATGTCGACTTCTAGGGTCACATCATTTTCAAGATGGATCTTCGGTGTGATCGTTATATCGATGCCCACCTTTTTGTAGTCAAAAGACGTCAGAGGCTGCTGCCCAAAACCGCCGGTGGCGATGGGCTGAAAGGTCGTCCTTGGGATAGGAACTTCATCACCAACAACATAGCTGATTTCCTCGCCATCCAAACCCCGCAGACGCGGTTGGGCGATGATTTTTGTGTCGGAATCTGACTCCAGAAAATCAAAAAACGCCGCAGGAAGTGTGACCTGGAAGTTATTGGCGTTGGAAAAATCCAATCCACCAAGGGAAAGCCCTCCTCCTTCATTTTCACTTTTGTATGCAATCCCTACAGAGAGTGGATCAATATCAAGGCCCATCTGCCTGAGTTTGATTCTTGAGGCCTCCATAATCTCCACATCGATGACAACCTCTCCCTTGGGTTTATCCCAAACCCTCAGAATTTTTTCTGCCAGTTCCAGAATGGCCGGAGCATCTCTCACAGTTACGGAATTCAAGTTTTTATCGATCATAATGACTGGAGCTTTGTATGGGGAACGAAGAAGCTGACTGAGCATCCCCTGGATATCAGCGGCCAGGATATTGGAGAGATAGAATGTTTTCACCGCAGTCAACTCATACTGGATGCGTTTTGCCGGCTGATCGGGGACAACGATGATCGTCTGTTCATCAAAAATAGATGAAAAGTTCTTGGTGGCCAGACAGAGGATCCTCACTGCCTGTTCAAACGTCCTGTCGGTCAGATCTATGGCATAGGAAATATCGCGAAACTGCTCATCAAAGATGATATTAATGCCTGCGGATTTGCCAAGAGCTTGAAATATCGAACGGAGATTGGTCTGCTGTCTGAAGCGCAGTTCAATGGGTTCAGCTCCGACCTTTAATTTGACCGGAGGTTCGATACGAATCGCTTCGGTTTTTTCCTCTCTGAGAGGTCCCTCGGATAAAGATTTGAGCTCATCGGCAATTAATCGGCTGTAATTATAAGAGAGGGATTTCTCATACTCTTTTAAGGCCTCCTCTTTTTGACCCGCGCTGGCAAACCGGCGGGCCGCGTACAGGTGGAAAAGACTGGCCGACACCTTAGCCCTTTGCAGAGCCAGACGGTAGACGGAATTTTTGGGATTCTCTGTATAAGCCTGTTCGTAGAGTTCAACGGCCCTGTCCCAATCTTTGCTCATGGCGGCCTCTACTCCCAATTTATAATTTTGGCTAAACGTTACACAGCCCCAAAGGGTCATTATTACTACCAGTATTAAACTCATCTTTTTCATGGGGTCTCTCCTTCTAAGGGAAACGTCTGAGGCTCTTGGTCTGGTCCTATCACCGTGATGCCCTCAAGAGTGATCTTTGAAATGCTCACACCTTCCGCTATCTCTTCACCGACATCTACAGCCAGGGTTTCCCCTTCGAAAAGAATCAAGGCCGTAATTTTTTGCCCGGATTTAACATATCCGATATACCGGAAGCCGAGCGCACGCACTGAAGGCAGTTCTGCCCCCAGAGTCGCAAGATTCTGTTGCTCGGCTTGCTGTTTATTATCCATATCTTCAAATTCACCGATCTCCTGCTCTCCAGCACTGTTTGGTGTAAAAATATTCCGTTTGGGTGGATCTAATTTTTTCACGTCAAAAGAAAGGAGATCTTTTCTAATCAGACTCACCGGAAGCCGTTTTTTTTCCGGTTTTTCCTGGTTTTTGTCCTGAGAAAAGATAAAAGCCGTAAAAAACAGAAAGAGAACAAGACTGAAGCCAATGGATCTAAAATATCGCATGATATCCTGCCAATTGAATCTTTAACTTGATACCCAGTCCTTGTGGATCGATATCAAGGAAATCAATTCTCTCAATCATCAGAAATTTCTGGAAACTCTCTACAGCATGGATAAAGTTTTTAAGAGACACGTATCTTCCCGTGACAGTAAACTCGACCATGACCTTTCTGATCTCTTCTTTTTCAAAAACAGCATAATTCAGTTTTTTCCCGGAATGCTGGATTCTCGACGTTTCCAAAATGCGCTGGAGATCCATCCGAAGATCTTTTATCCATTCTGAATCACTGTAAAAATACGTCTCACGCAGTTCCTGCACATCTTGCTTGGCCTGCTCCCATTTCTGGCTTTCTGCCGCTTTTTGGATACGGCTCGCTTCCGCAGTTTGAAAGTCCCTTTGAACAGCAGACAAAAAATCCACGGATCGAGAGTACGATCTTTTCATTCCTAAACCAAAAAAGGCATAGAAAAAAAGAGCTAATCCTAAAATCAGACAGAACAGTCCAAGGACCCTCCGATCTTTTTGCGTGATAAAACTAAATATGTCTTTCATAGATGAATGAAACCTCTGAAATGAGCATGCCGTCATTGGCTTGTTCTTCGCTGCGTATAAGGACATTCTCGAATCCTAACTTAACCAGCTGAGTGTACAGTTTTAAAAGATCCTCCAGAGTTGGGGATGCGACTCTGATCCTGACCTCCATTCCCAAATCTCCCCTCACGGAGGGGGCCAGAGACACGATATAACAGCGTGCAGGAAGAGCGCTTTCCAAATCGGACAAAAAACCGATCCACGAAAAACTCTTCCGGTAGATCAAGCCATTGATAAAGTTTATCTTTAATAAATTGGCGGCTGATTCATTCTCGATTTGATCGGTCATCTGGATTTCCTCCAGTTGGACGCGTCCTCTTTTCTGTTCGACTTCATTTATTTCCAATTGTGTTTGGTCCATTTTATTTTTGAATTTGAAATAAAGGTTGGCAGAGACAACTGTCACACTCACGGTAAGTATTACCAGTAAAAAAAGACACAAAAAAAACAATCTTCTGTTTCGGAGAGGATGGGAGGCTAGCTCCAGGCTCAGTTTGGCTCTATTGTTCATTGGATAAGTCCTACAAGGGGAGACAGAAGTCTTTTTTCATTGGGGACAAGATTTCCTGGAAGGCAGGAGTCGATACCCTTCACTTGAATCGACAATTTTTCGGTTAAATCGGATAAAATGCCGTCTCCATCCCCTGGCAATCCTGTACGTACCCAAAGGGTACTTATTTTGGTTTCTTCTTTATCTTCAATAAAATTGATGGTGTTTTCGATCTCCTGGGTGATGTCGTCATTCTTTTGCATGAGAGATTTTTTATCAAACGATTCGAACACAAAGGATTTCTGGCGGTAGAGAGATATTTTAGAAAGAGTAATGCCGACTAGACTGATTGCATCTTCTTCGATGTTTACCAGCATCACATTCTCTTCCTTTTTCCCCATCAAATTGACAAGACCCGCAAAGGGAATTCCCACCGAACACACTTTGATCTTGAGCTGACCAAAAAAATCTTCATATTCCTTGACGACTGAGACACGTACCACAGAGGCCATAACTCGAACCTGACTTTCCGTTGGTATCAGAGAATAAGAAATCCGTGCATCACCAGGCAGGAGAGGAAGCAGTTTTTTCACTCTGAATCGCACGAGCCGGTCTCTTTCCTTCAATTGTGTCGGGAGTTTATCGAAGGTCAAAACAAATGCTTTTTGTGACAGCTCGGGAAGGACAAAAACAATACGTTTATCTGTTAGAGGAAATTTTTTCATTTCCCGATCAAAGAGTTTGGATAAAAGGTCTCGTTTTTTTATATTGTTCTGGTAAAAGGAAGGTTCGATAAGGCCCTGCTCTAAAAAAAGTATAAAAAAATTCTTGATCTTCCTGTCCTTGGAAGAAAGCTGCACACCTGTCAGGTAATTGGAGGCTATTTGGAGAGCCGAGAGGGGTTTTGGCAAATCCGCAAAAAAACCCTTCGCTTTGTCTATAAACGTCATCCTATTCCTTTATTGTTTATCGTGCTGTTCATCCACTTTTCCACAAATGTCACTTTATTCAATTCCTTCAGGCTCGTTATCCCCTTGACCACTTTTTCCACACCGACCTCTCTCAGAAAGACCATCCCTTCATTTTTGGCTTGCTTTTTCACTTCAGAAAGAGGTTTTCTGTCCAGGATCATTTCACGGAGGATGTCTGAGAGTTCAAGAAGCTCAGCAATAGCGGTTCGTCCCTTGTACCCGGTGAAGTTACATTCTGCACACCCTTGTGCTTCGAAAAAGACATGGTCTTTGTATTTTTTTGGATCAAGGCCAGACTCAATGAGGATGTGATCTGCATAGCTGATTTTTTTCTTGCAGGTGGGGCAGAGGACTCTTACGAGCCGCTGGGCAAGGATGCAGTTCAAAGCAGAAATAAAACTGTAGGGATCGACCTGCATATGAAGAAAACGACCGATCACATCAAACACATTATTGGCATGAACGGTTGTAAATACGAGATGCCCTGTGAGCGCAGACTGGATCGCGATCTGGGCTGTCTCCGGATCACGGATTTCACCGACCATGATTTTGTCCGGATCATGTCGGAGGATGGACCTCAATCCGCGGGAAAAAGTCAGTCCTTTTTTTTCATTCACTGGAATCTGTGTGATTCCATCAATCTGGTACTCCACCGGATCTTCGATCGTGATGATTTTATCTTCCGGGGATTTAATTTCCGTCAATGAGGCATAAAGCGTCGTCGTTTTACCACTTCCCGTGGGACCGGTCACAAGGAGCATGCCATAAGGTTTGACGATATACCTCTGGAAACTTTTGAGGAGATTATCTGTAAAACCCAGGAGATCCAGCCGCAGCTCTGTAATGGCTTCGGTGATCATCTCCTTGTCGAGGATACGTATCACAGCGCTCTCCCCATAAACACTCGGCATGATGGAGACACGAAAATCTATGGTTTTATCCTTGATTTTCAGCCTGAACTTCCCATCCTGAGGGACCCGCCTCTCTGTGATATCTAGATCGGACATCACCTTGACTCTTGAAATAATTGGAGCCTGGAACTTCTTATCGATAGATTCCATGGCTTCGCTCAGCACACCATCGATGCGGAACTTGATGGCCAGGCCATCCTCTCTGGATTCGATGTGGACATCGCTCGCTCTTTTCTGAACGGCCGTAAAAATGATGGAGTTAACGAGCTTTATGATAGATCCATCCTGATCGGCCAAATTTTCAACGGAAATCACCTCGTCGTCCTCTCCTCCATCTTTATCAACGACCTGCATGATAAATCCTTCAGTGGCATCCTTGAGGACCTGAAGTGCGGTTTCACTTCTGCGGAGAGCTTCATGGATAGCCCTAGACGAGGCCGCAAAGACTTTGACTTTTCTGCCGAGAAAAGACTCAATGGAGTCGATGGTGGAAAAATCAGAAGGATCGGCAGTAGCTATTTTGACCACATTTCCGTTCTCATCAAAAGGGATGAAATTGGCACGGTGGAGAAAATCCACAGGAAAGGACTGAACCAATTCTCTATTGAGGGCCTGTGAGGCCAAATCGATATAGGGAATTTTGTATCTCTCTGCAATCTTCTTAGTTTCTTCCTCCTCATTACGGAGAACTTCCAGTTGTTCCTCTTTTTTTGTTTTGTTTGTCATTGAGCAACTCTTATGATGTTAAATATTGGCAGATAAACCGACAGGAGCATTCCCGCTACGACAACCCCCATGATAATAATGATAATGGGTTCGATAAGCGAAACAAACGTATCGATGCGTGACCGGATTCTTTCATCATAGACGTCGGCCACTTCGGCCAACATCCCTTCCAGGTTAGCTGATGTCTCACCTATCCGTATCATGTCTAATGCGAGCGGAGTAAAAAACTCCACTTTTTTTAAGGATTCACTCAAACTCTCTCCATTTTTGATGAAATTGGGGAGATCCTTCATTTTTTCGACAAGATACTTATTGGGAGCCGCTTTTGAGGCCACACTGATGGAAGACAGAAGAGATATCCCCCCCTCAAGAAGGAGGCCCAGAGTCCTGCAAAAAAGAGATATAGCGGACTCGATCCAGATAGGACGCCCGTACGGAATTTTCAGCTTAAGTCTTTCCAGCAGGAGGGAGCTTTTATCCCCTCTTTTCATCTTAAAATAAATGAAGACAAGCATAAGCATAAAAGCCAGGATAAAGATCAAATTATTTTTGGCAAAATTGGAAAATGCCAGGAGCGATCTTGTCACGGTGGGAAGCTCGGATTCAAAATTTTGATAAAAATCAGAAAAACGGGGAATGATAAAATTGATGAGGATTCCTAGGAGAACAAGTGAAAAAGAAAGCAGGAGTGTCGGATAGGCCAGTGCCGAACGAATTTTTGATTTGGTGGCCACAATGACCTTGGCATAATTGTTATAGCGCGTAACGGTTTCAGCCAAATTGCCGCTCCGTTCTCCAGCCATGAGAGAGGCAATATAGACCTTGGGAAAATACTGATCGTACGGAGTAAAGGCTTCTGAGAGAGATTTTCCTGCCCGGATCTCTTTCTCTATGCGCATCAACAGTTCTTTCATATGCACATTTTTCGCCCGGCTTTCAATGACCTCAATGCTTTTGAGGATGGGATATCCGGCCCTGATAAGGGCGACAAGCTCCTGGTTGAACATGACAAAATCTTTGTCTTTGATCTTTTTTTCCAGGGG
>CAZEWV010000127.1:0-7543 GCA_964516025.1 uncultured Eubacteriales bacterium | reverse complement strand
TTGGTATAGTCCAATCCGATCAGCTCGACCGAGATACCCATGGAATGACCACCCCGGCCATACCTCTGCCCATATTCGTAGGTGATCCCCGCCCGCTGTGGGAGCAGTTTTTTGAGGCTCTCTTTGATCTCTTCTACGGATGGACCGTCGTCAGTCAGGTTAAGCTCGATCCTTCCCTGGAATCGGCCCTGCCGGGCTCGGCCGACGCCAAATTCAATCGTCAAATGCTCGAGGCCCATCTCCTCTTTCCGGGACAAAAGAATCTCTTCGTAGGTGCTGAACAGAGATTTCATCTGGTTAATGGTGAAGCTCCTCGGCATGAAGACGGTAAGGTTGACTTCTCTTTCCGAACTTCTGGGCATGAATTCGCGCTCGAGGTTTGAAAATAGAAATGCTGCCGAACCCATAAAAGCCAGAGCAATCCCTACAATAAAAGCCTTAGTTTTCCAGCTTTTGATGGTGAAACTGATGATTTTTTCATATAGGTTGGTCATCTTGATAAGCCATCTGGCTTTTTCTTTGGATTTCCCGGAAAGCAGGCGGCTGCTGGCCAAAGGAATGAATGTGAGGGCGACCATAAGAGAAGCAATCAAGGCCAGGGATATTGTCAGAGCAAAGTCGGTCATAAATCGACCAAATCCAGATTGAGACATAAATCCGATAGAAATAAAAACCACCAGAGTGGTCAATGTCGAAGCCGTGACAGCAAGGGCCACTTGACTGCTTCCTTTTGTGGAGGCTTCGAGGGCAGAATAATTCTTTTCCTGTCGCAGTCTGAAGATGTTTTCCAGGACCACGACGCTATTATCTAGCAGCATCCCAACCGCCATCATTAAGCCGCTGAGAGAGATGATGTTGATCGTGACATCGGCCCCGAAAATGGTCTTATAGAGATACATGAGACTGAATGTGAACACGATGGCCATGGGGATAGCGATTCCAATAATAATGGTTGTGCGGAATTTTCTCAAAAAGAAAATCAGCAACAATATGGCCATGAGTCCGCCGACTATTCCTGAAATTGTCAAATCCTTCAGGCTTCTGAGGATATCCACAGATTGGTCACTATAGAAAATGGTTTGTATATTTTCCAGAACGGGTTCAGACTTTTGGATTTGGGCCATTGCTGCTTTGACGGCGTTACAGACATCCACAATATTGGCGTTGGAGGCACGATAGATCTGAAAGCGGACGGTCTCGTTTCCATCGAGACGGTTAAACTGTTCTTGTATGGGATAATCGTAGGTGACGGCCGCGACATCGGTGATAGAGAGGCCTTTGTTATTTAAAGGAAGACTTTTAATTTCCTCAAGGACTTTCAGTTCCCCTGGGATTCGAATGACGTATCGGAGGTTATCATCTTCGACATATCCGGCGGAAATATTGATGTTGTTGTTGCGAATGGTATTGATGAGATCTGTAATACGGATGGATGAGGCATAAAAAACCTCAGGCTTCAGGAAAATGGACAGAACCTTGTTACGCAGTCCTCGAATGTCCACATTGGCGACCCCCTCAATCCGTTCCAGTTCCTGCATGATAAAATTCTCAGACCAGTAATTAAGGGTTTCCAAATCTCCAGGTAGAGTTAAGCTAAAGCTGATGACCGGGCGGTCGTTCATGCCGAAACGGCGTATCCGGATGTTCTCAATATCATCGGGAAGCTTGTCGCGAATCAAGTCTAGCTTATCCCTGATTTCCATGGTGGCCACGTCCATATTGGTGCCTGATGTGAACTGCATGTGGATACTGGCAGACGAATCCGATGAGGTCGAGCTGAGGGTGTCAAGATTGCTGATAGTTGCCAGAATATCTTCGATGGGTCGGGTGATGATCCGCTCCACCTCTTCGGGGGAAGACGAGGGATAGGGGACCTGCACCATGAGTCCTGGAAAGGAGATATCGGGCATCATTTCAAGTGGAAGTTTGGTTATGGATATGATGCCGATGGTGATAAAGATAAGCATTACCACGATGATGGTGACGGGTTTTTTAATAGAAAACTCAGGGAGATTCATTGTGCTCTCCCCTTTTTAAAAAATGGATTTTTGCTCTCCGCCTTTATGGGTTGGGTTTCTTTGACAATCAAGTTATAGACAAGTGGAATGAAGACTAAGGTCAGGAATGTCCCGAAAAACAGGCCGCCGATCAATGTGAGGGCAAGCGGAATACGGATTTCAAAACCCTCATTAAAATCCAGGGCCATGGGCGTAAGCCCCAATATGGTTGTGATTGTCGTCATGAGGATGGGACGCCACCTAACCTGGGCTGCCTTTTTTATGGCCTCGATTTTTTTCATCCCACGCTCTTGGAGTTGACCGATATAGTCGACAAGCACGATAGCGTTGTTGACGATAATTCCGGAAAGGATAACCAATCCGATGAGCACGATCACATTGATGGACATGTTTGCAACCAATCCGACTAGAATCACTCCAATAATACCGAGTGGAATGGTGAACATGATAATGAGGGGTTTTTTAAAGGATTCGAACTGCGAGGCCATCACCAGATAGACCAAGAAGATGGCCAAGAGGATGGCAAAGATCATGGAGGAGAAGGCCACATCCTGTTCCATGCTTTGGCCGGCCAGGTAAATCGTGCTATCGGGAGGTTTGTCGATGGTCTGAGCCGCAGCCATAATTTTTTCCTTGGCCTCATCCAGGGCGATTCCGGAGATGCTGCCGGTGATCACTGCAGATTTTTGCTGGGTGATCCGTCTGATCTCGGCGGGACCCTCACTGATGCGAATGTCTGCTAACGCTCGAAGAGGCACCATAACTCCCAAACCATTCCTGATATTGATACGGGTGATTTTGTCCACACGGTCCCTAAAGTCCTCAGAGAGGCGGACACGAATGTCGATTTCCCTGTCGCTTTCAATAAACCGAGTGGCCACTTCACCTTCGATTTTATTTCTTATCTGTGATCCCACAGAATTGATTGTCATGTCTTGTGATGCGAGGACGGCTCGGTTGAAGACGATCTGAATCTCTGGGTAGCCTTCTTCCATGCTGGATTTTAGATCGATAATGCCTTCAACACTCCGTAGTTTCTCAAGAAGTTCATCCGAAATCCTTTTGATCACATCCAGATCATTGGCCGACACGACGACTTCCAAAGGGGCTTTGAAAGAAAAAAGCCGGGGTTTATAGACCTTGAATTTGGTAGTTGTAAATTTGTTGAGATCCGCCCTCACTCGCTCTATGATCTGGTCTTCTTTTTTGCCCAGAATCCCTTCCTTAAGCCGGATCGTAAATTCTGAGAGGTTCTCCCTTTCCTCCTGAAATGAAATTCCACCCAAAGACCCTTTTCCGATCAATTCGTAAATGCTTTCGATCTCCTCATACTGTTGTAGTGTGTCCGTTATATCTGAGACAATCCCGGCATTTTCAGAAAGGGAGGTTCCCGGTTTGAATTCGACATTGATCAAAAATTCACCCTGAGAGATAACAGGAATCAGTTCTTGTCCCATGGTGCGTGTCATATAGATGGAGAAAATAAACAAGAGCAACACCGCTACAAAAATGAGTGTTTTTCGGTTAAAGGAAGCATCCTGGACCTTTTTATAGGATTGATAGAATCGGTCATACACTTTGTCCACGGGTTTAAAAATAAATTTAACGAACTTGGTGAAGCGTTCTTTGGACTGCTCTCTCCGCAGCGTAGAATTTAACATCGGGACTAAAGTCAAAGAGACGACAAGTGAGGCAAGAAGGGAAAAGGTTACGGTCAGTGCCATGTCTTTAAACAGCTGTCCCGCGATTCCTTCCACAAAGACGATGGGAAAAAACACGGCGACAGTGGTAAACGTTGAGGCGGTTACCGCTCCGGCCACCTCAGAGGTGCCCTTCAAGGCAGAGTTATAGAGGTCCATTCCGTCTTCCCGATATCGCTGGATAGACTCCAGCACAACGATGGAGTTATCCACAAGCATACCAATGCCAAGGGCCAAGCCTCCTAATGATATGATGTTGAGCGAAATATTTGATGTGTACATCAAAAAGAATGTGATGATAACAGAGATGGGAATAGCGGCCCCAATAATAATGGTGCTCCGCAGGTTTTTGAGGAAATAGAGCAGAATAAGGATGGCTAGAATCCCTCCAAAAATAGCGGTTTGAATGACCTGACGGATTGTGTTTTTTATAAACTTAGCCTGGTTGGTAATGATCAGATAGTCCAAGCCTCTTGGCTTGAGAATATTTTCACGGACTCGAACGAGCCTTTCCATGACCATGTTAGAGACCGAGACCGTATTGGCATCGGCCGCTCTATAGATGGCGGCCTCGATGCACTCCAGCCCGTTGATCTTCGAGATGACCTTCCGTTCCTTGTACCCCCGGAAGACTTCGGCGATGCTTCCCAGTTTGATAAGAACGTCGTCTCGCCTGATGATGATGATATCTTTGATCTCCTCGACAGTCTTGAACTCGTTGACCGTCCGGACGAGGAACTGGCTGTCCTGCTGTTTCAAAATACCGGCGGATAAATTGACATTTTCTTGAGACAAACGGCTGACGACCGTGGATATCGGGATATTGAGAAGGCTGAGCTGCCGTTCGTTGATATCGATATGGATCTCATCTTCGAGACCTCCGGAAATCGAGCATGCTGCCACACCTTCGATGCTTTCCAGCGCTTGCTTGAGCTCGGTTTCCGCAATATAGCGGATTCGAGACAGGTCGGCGTCCCCGGTGATCCCCAACTTCATGATGGGCTCCTGATTGGGATCATACCTCAGAATGATTGGCTTCTTGGCTTCCAGCGGCATCCGCATCAGGTCCAGTTTTTCACGAACTTTTAAAGTGGCGAAATCCATGTTGGTGTTCCAGGCAAACTCGATAGTGACTTCCGAAAGCTCCGCTCTGGAAACCGATGAGATCCGGATCACATTATCCACAACTCCGCAGGTCTCTTCGATCGGCTTTGATATGATGTTCTCAATCTCTGAAGGAGCGGTTCCGGGGTATTCAGTTTTAATGGTCAACGTCGGGTAAGATATATCAGGGAGCAAATTAAGATTTAGCCTGGAATACGAGATAAATCCAAATATCAGTGCGGCAACCGTAAACATAGATATGGCTACAGGGCGGTTAATGGAAAATTTGACGATTTTCATTGGATGACTTTAACTCTCTGCCCATCTTTGAGAGATTCGATTCCGACTGTGACAATCATGTCCCCCTCAATCAGGCCATCGACAATTTCAACCAGGTCTTCTTCGATCAAACCGAGGGAGACCTCTCTTTGTTCCACTTGCATCCGGTTGAGTACAAAAATAAAAGTTTTATTCTGCTTATAGAGAACGGCTTTGCGGGGTACAACAAGGATGTCTTCTTTTTGGCCGACGATGATCCGGACTTCAACAAACATTCCGGGTTTTAATTGAAGTGTCTCATCATGTGTCTCAACAGTCACTTTGACGGTTCCTGATTGGACATCGATTCGGGGATTGATCAATTTAACCGTTCCTTCAAACATGGATCCTTTCAGAATATCTGTGGTAATTTCCGCAATCATTCCGGGTGTCAATTTGATGGAATCGGCCGTAGGAACAAACACCCGGATGAGAAGCGGGGAAAAATCTTCAATCGTGTAGACCTGCTGGTTTGCGTTGACCTTGTCTCCGACCTCGATCAATCTCTCTGTTATATATCCTTCCGCCAGGGCTCGTATCTTGGTCCAATTCAACTGGAGCTGCAGATATTTAAAGGCTTCCTGCCGGTTGTCATAGTCGAGCCTCCTTTGGTTAAGCTGAGTTTCAGCGGCGAGATATTCCTGCTGCGAAATCAATTCTCTGTTCATGAGTTCCTGACTGCGTTCGAGTGTTGTTTTTGCCTCTTCATAGCTGAGTTTGGCCTGTTCAAGCTGAATGCTGGCCTGTTGATAACCGATCTTGATTTCTGTGTCGTCGAGGAGAGCCAGGATATCATTCTCTTTCACATAGGCGCCCTCCTCCCGGAGGATTTCTTTAACGTATGTAGAAAGTCGGGAATGGAGTTCAACTGTCCGCTCCGGCTCAACGACTCCATTGAGAATAAGATAGGAGTTCAGATCTTTCCGGCTGACGCGTTCGACATTGACAAGGGGAGCCTCTCCTCCACCCTGCATCTGTTTTAACATCTCTGCCACTCTTTCCTTTGGTATCATTCCGGACTTGATGGCGGCCTTCATCTGTTCCGGGATGTCCAGCTTGTCGATATCGATGTCTTCGCTTCCGGTGGGGCTTGTTCCTTCTTTTGTTGATGCTTTTTTTACGGGCGCTTCACCTGACTGGGAGCCGGTTCTGTCAGATTTTCCGCACCCCGTGGCCAGGCCGATACTTAAAGTCAAAATCAAAATTAATATTTTTCTCATTGTTTCTCCATAAAAAAACCTCAGGTCAAACGGCTTCTACTTGCTGATAACTTTTTTTATGTTGTCTGCAGCCGATAAATTCTATTAGTTCTTATTGTTTATCGTGAAGTTTTTGAATGAACAAAAACTAATATATTTATTCTTATATAGTTAAGACGAAATAAAACGGCTTTTCTTTCATTTTTTCTGTAAAAACTGGGAAGAATGTTTAAGTGTAGTAATTTTGGACTTAAAAATCACTTAAATTCTATCGATTCTCTAGAGATTTCTTGGTTTGAAAAAATATTCTGGATAACTCTCGTTTACTTTATCAATGGCTGGAAAGCTTCGAACCAGTTTTGGGCGAGTCGTCTGTAGCCTTCTTCTGTGGG
Organism: uncultured Eubacteriales bacterium; assembly: GCA_964516025.1. Classification (GTDB taxonomy): domain Bacteria; phylum Acidobacteriota; class Aminicenantia; order Aminicenantales; family Aminicenantaceae; genus JAUWVG01. Next base: position 812 of record CAZEWV010000127.1, on the reverse strand, counting down.
GTGCACTTCGGGCAGAAGGCTGGGCTCGTTTAAAAAGAGTGTGGTGTTATCCACAACTTGGATGTTTTCCTCTTTACCAATTTTTAAAATGAGGGGATTGATCTCATTAACTACGCGTTCCTGTGATTCAGAAGTGAAGGGGAAGGGGACTCCGTCCGGTATAGGAGGGATAGTAGACAGAAGAATCCGCGTTTTTTTTCCATCCGGATCTTTGAACTGACTGAAAATGGCTAAAATGTCTTTCAGATTGGCATAAACTAAATCGGAGGAGGTGTTGTCGTGATCTTTGCGGATATCGTTTGTTCCAAGGAGAAGGCAGACAATGTCCGGATGCTTTTTGGCCAAAGATTCCTTATTTTTCTGCAGATAACTCAAGTATTCTCCTGTCGTATTTCCGCTGCGTCCGTAATTGAGGATTTTGGCCCGGATCCCTTCGGTGATCAGAATATTTTTCAAAAACTTTGGATAGGAGGATTCAGTCAGACTGTCTCCTGCACAGAGCACGATTACTCCTCTTTGGGATGGAGAACAAGTCAGCAAAAAAGCATAGAGAAATAATAGAGTGAAGGATTTTACTGCGCCTGTTTTCATCCTTTAATTTTTTCTTTTTTTAAACTCTGGAAAATGAGAGGAAGGACGATGAGTGTTACTAAGGTGGAAGTGATAAGTCCCCCCACAACAACGGTTGCCAAGGGCCTCTGAATCTCCGCTCCCGGACCCCGGGCGAGAAGGAGAGGCAAAACACCAAAAATGGTGGTGAAGCTTGTCATCAGGACCGGTCTGAGTTTTGTCTGCACTCCATCCAGAATGGC
>CAZEWV010000126.1:0-7544 GCA_964516025.1 uncultured Eubacteriales bacterium | reverse complement strand
TTAGAGGATTTCAGGAAGACAGAACGACATCCGGATTGTCGATGGACAGTTCACGCACGAAATAAGAACAGCCAGTTCTGTACATTTAATTCCCTGAACAAAGGAATATTCCGGACTCAACCCCACTGCACAGGAGGGACAGCTCTCAGGAAAAACCATTATGAATTTTAAGTCCTCACCTGTTTTTTGTGGACAGGGCAGAGTCTCTTCTCTTATTTCAAATCTTGCGATGTCCAAATCCTGCAGCTCTTGAATGAGCCCCTCAAAATAAAGCCGTAAACTCCTGGATCTTTTTTCAGCCAGGTTTTCCCCGGCCGGTGTCTTCATATTTCCCGGTAGAGTAGAAGCGTACGTCAACTCCTTGCTTAAATTCTGTGATAACGATGTATAAAGGTTTTGTCCCCGTTTGGCCGATTTCAAAAAAAAATTGGCGACGCCTAAATATCCTGTTTTGGACAAAAAATCAGCATCGTGGATGATATCGGAGATGGAATTATTCTGTGTTTCTTCATCATACAGGGCTGTCAAACCGGTGGTCACAAGGTCGATATCTGACTTTTTTAGACCGAAGGAGGTCAAGATTTCTGCGGCGATCCGGGCAGAGTTTTTTTCTTCAGGTATATTGTTATCATGATACCGTCCCCCCTCAAATTTGCCGATATCATGAAAAAGTGCTGCTACCACGGGAATGAGGGGATCCTTATTCTCCATACGACAAATTTTCAGGACCAAAACCGCTACAAAGACGGAGTGTTCCCAGAGGAAGCTATCCTGATCTTTCTCTCTGGGCTTTTCATAGTCCTTTTCGGCCTTCGTAATTTTGTTTTGAATGGAGTCCAAAAGCCCTGGATAGTTTGGATCAATCAGCTTTTTTAAATCCCTGAAGCCTTCCATGATCTCCTCTTTGTGAACATTTGCATTATTGACTTGTCAGAGAGGGATGTCAATGCACAGGATGCTTCGACTTGTTTTTTGGAAACTCGGGAATTAAAATGAGGAGGTCATGAAAGATCAGGCAGACAACAATTCTCTCCCCTATTCCCTGATCGTTCTAGCCGGTGGAGGCAGCAGGAGAATGAATCAGGACAAGGCTCTGCTCCCTGTAAAGGATGGAACTCTCATTGAATATATCCTGCAGCAGTTGGAAGGGTATTTTGACGACACGCTTGTCAGCATTTCTGAATCCGATAAATTCGAATTCCTGAACGAAAAACTTGTCATAGACGAAAAACAGGGATACGGTCCCATGATGGGTATAAAGAGTGCATTGTCAGTCTCTCAACACGAAAAAAATTTTGTGATCGCCTGCGATATACCGGAGATTCATTTTAAACTTTTAGACAACATCCTCTCAATGGGACAAAACTCTGATGTTATTGTACCTGTTTCCCCCAGCGGACGAGTTGAGCCTTTATTTGCAGTCTATTCAAAATCCATCCTCCCTCAAATGGAACGGCTTATCAGAGAGAACACCCATTCACTCCTCCCACTCTTTGATTTATGCAGAACAGACTATGTAAAATTGGACTCAGATTCCGGACTGAAAAATTTGAACACTCTTGAGGACTACAAGGCTTTCCTCCACCATCTGTAGAAGGACGCTTCAACCTGGATTATTCAATATCCATAGAATTGGACAGGCTCTCTACAAACCCTAAAGTCAGAAGCGCCAAACCTCGGTAATAATCCGTCTCCGCTTTTTTTTCGACTAGAGGAAGAAAGGAAGGGAGCCATGTGTTCAGGTGAATGGAGAGGAATTCTCTTAATGCGGCTTGAACCGCATTCTCTAACAGGAAAGAAAGACAGTACAATTCAAAACCGATGTGATCATCGGGTACTCTATTCATTGGATTGACAGAAAGACCAAACTTTTTATAAAACTGCCTCACATCCAAAACAGGACTTCCATACAAAAGATGATCTTCACTCAAATAGACCGAAGCATAGGGAGGGGCCAGGATTTTTTCCAGCCCGATAAAAAGCCGCGTGTAATCTTGTTTAAGTGCTGCAAGCAATCCAGACTGCCATCGACCGGAATAATCCTGCAGAATTTTTAATCCTCTGGAGACATTTTTTTGATTCTCAGCCACCGGCCACTCAAAAAAAAGATTGTTCCTGAAAATCTCTTCAATAAATTTTTCGCTGGGAACCTCGAGATAAACCTGGCATAAAAAACGGAAGCCCATACCATAAGCCAAAAAAAGGTCGGCCGATAGATCAGACTTCTTCTTTATTGGCAATCTTCGCCCCTTCCTTCTCTGCTCTACCGGCATCTCTATGAGGTTTTATTACAACCGAAGGTCCGGAAAAGGACGGGCTAGGCAATGGATAAACTTTACCGGAACCGTGATATTTCTTCTTCAACTCTTCAAGATTGCCAAAATCAAGCGCACGCATCGGACAGGCCGACACGCAGGCGGGTGTTTGTCCCGAGTCGATAAGGTCAAAGCAGAAGTGACACTTGGACATCGTCCCGGATTTCCGGTCAAACTGAGGTGAGCCATAAGGACAGCGCCATTCGCACATGCGGCATCCTACACATTCTTCTCTGTTTATGACAACAATGCCGTCTTCTCGTTTCGTAATCGCTCCAGCCGGACAGAATCTTTTACAGATGGGTAAAGAGCAGTGATTGCAGGCTATAGAAAGATTATAGACAAAAACTCCAGATTTCCAGAGAGAATCCTTTTTCTTCCACTCCCCTCCGGACACCTCATACACCCGGCGCCAAAGAAGACCAATATCCAGATCATGTTTATCTTTGCATGCCATCTGGCAGGTTTTGCAGCCCGAACAGACACTCGAATTAATATAAAAGGCATACTGCTGTATCATAAAACTATCTCTCTATCCTTTCCACCTGGACCATAATCGTGTGCTGGGCATTTCCGAAGGCTAAAGGCGTCCATCGTTCAGATGTCAGGACATTGACCGATCCTCTTCGATCTATCCCCTCCGTGTCCGGGCTCCACCAGCCTCCTTCCGGAATGGCCACCACACCTGGCAAAATACGTTTGGTCAGCCGGCAGGGAATCACCATGGTTCCTCTATCATTAAAAATTTTAACATTATCTCCGTTTTTTATTCTTCGCGAATCGGCATCACAGGGATTGATAAAAATTCTCTGTGGGAAGGCTTCGCGGAGCCAGTCGACATTATCGTGTGTGGAATGCACGCGCGACATATAATGATGTCCCACGGCCTGAAGGGGAAACTTTTTCGATTCAGGACCAAAGGGGCTTTCCCATTCCTGGATGTACTTGGGGACGGCAGGAATGTCAACGGGACGGTTCATCTCAAAAAGCCTTTTGGAAAAAATCTCAATTTTTCCGGAAGGTGTGGCAAGAGGATACTTTTCCGGATCCTGACGAAAGTCCGAAAATGCAACGGCCGGCTCTGTCACAGGAAGAGAGTAGACTCCGATATTCGAAGATTCAAATTTGTCGAGATCCGGCAGATTGGGAAATCTTGACTTGCGGTACTTTCCAAGCCCCCATTCAATCCAGCCTCTCTCCGTACGTCCTTCAGTATACGCTCGTCCCAGTTCCAATCTCTTGGCAATTTCAGAACAGATCTTGTAATCACTCTTAGTCTCAAAAGGAGGCTCTACGATCTTTGGCGCCAGAATCACTTCATCGCCGTACTTCCAGCCGTCCTCCAGCCCATAGGTTTCGAACTGTGTGCAGGCCGGGAGGAGGAGATCGGCAAAACGGCCTGTGGGCGTCAAGAAATTATCCTGAACGACCAGAAATTCAACCAGGCTTTCATCCGCTAAAATTTTCGCTGTCCGGTTGATGTTGGCGTGCTGATTGATAAGGGCATTGCAGGCCACGGCATAGATCATCTTGATGTTATTGTCTAGTTTCTCCACACCTCTCACGCCATCTTCGGCTGTCATCTCTCTGCCGCGCAACACAGCCTCCGTCCATAAAAACGAAGGGATTCTCGCTTTTATGGGATTGCTGCCGGATGGAAAAACATTCCAGAATGGACCTCCGTCCGGCGCTTGAAGGGCCATTCCGCTGGCCCAACCCCCAGAGATCCCCACATTACCGGTCAAAGCCGCCAGTACACACCCTGCCCGCACGGCCTGTTCGCCATAAGCACGGCGCTGCATGCCGTAACCCTGGTAGAGGACTCCCGGCTTTATTGTGGCATATTCTCTGGCAATCCGGACTGTTGTCTCCTTTGGAATTCCAGTTATGGCCTCCGCCCAATCGGGTGTCTTGGGAATTCCAGATTGTGTTCCCAGTATATAATCTTTATAAGTTTCCGCATCCTTAGCACCATCCGGCATCTGAGTTCGATCAAATCCGATACAGCCCTTTTTCACAAATTCCGCATCATAGAGGTTTTCTTTGATCATAACGTAGGCCATAGCACTCATCATCGCCACATCGGTCCCGGGTCGAATCGGAATCCACTCATCGGCAAGAGACACAGCGCTCATTGTCATCCGCGGATCGATGCACACGATCCGGGCTCCTTTTTCACGTGCCTTTTTCAGGAAAAAATCACTGTTCGTCCCATCTCGCATTTCAGCAGGATTCCAGCTCCACATGATGATGTATTTTGAATTAAGCCAGTCCTGACGCTGGTTTCCGGTCACACCCGTTCCATACACATACGGAGTGGCCTGGCTGATACAGGCCCAGCTGTAGCTGTTGTAAAATCCGAGAGAACCTCCAAAAAGGTTCATCAACCGCTGGGCCGTCTGCCGCCCATTTGTCTGATTGTAGCTCCCGGTCCCATAGGGAACATAAAACGCTGAATTCCCATATTTTTCCTTTATACGCAGCATCCGTGAAGCCATAAGATCCAGAGCATCATTCCAGGGAATCCGTTCGAATTGTCCTTCGCCTCTTTTGCCGGTCCTCCGCATGGGATATTTCAAGCGGTCTGGATGATACTGCCGGCGCCGGTATGCACGGCCTCTTATACAGGGTCTCAATTGAGGATCAGAGGAATTATCCGAAGTCCTGTCATCTCCATCGATGCGAAAAATCACTCCATCCTTGACAAACACACGCAGAAGGCATCGGCCACCGCAGTTATGAGCAGGGCAGCCTGTCCGAATCATCCGTACTTTGGACGGATCTGAGGAAAGGAAGGATTTTGACGCCCCGGAAGTGTGGACAAGCGGAACGGGAGAAAGCGCTGCGCCCCCGAGAAACGCACTCCATTTCAGGAAACTCCTCCTGTTGATTTGAGGAATGTTTATGCACGGCCTATCTTCTTTCATTTAATTTGTATTAATTTTGTTTTTTCACGATCCATACAGAATCGACAAAATAGCTTTTGGAATCATACAGTTGTTTTTTGATAAAAAAACCGGTTCTCGCAGCAAGCTCCTCGATATCCGATTCTAAATATTTGTAGGAATACTCAGTATGGATTGGCTCCCAGGAGTCGAAAACAAAAGATTGACCGATCTTTTTGATAAACACCTCATGTTGTTCCAAGCTGACCAGATAGCTCTCAATGGCGCCTGTGAAAACATCATACCCTGCATAAAAGCGGAATTTCTCTAAGTCAAAATTTCCACCCAGCTCACAGTTTATCCGCCTGAGTAAATTCAGGTTAAACTCGGCTGTCACGCCTTTGGAATCATTGTACGCTTTTAACATCAGATCTATGTCTTTTTTTAGATCAAAACCTATGACAACATTATCCCCATTGTTCAGGATATTCCACAGGTTATGGAGGAAGGCACGGGAATGAGCCTTGTCAAAATTCCCGAGATTTGATCCCAAAAAAAGAACCAAATTTTTCCTGTATGTCGTGTTACTCAACCATTTGAGTCCATCAAAGTATTCGGCAACGATTCCCTCTGTTTTTAATTCCGGAAATTCCTTGTTCATGCTCTTGATAAGAGTTTTCATGGCCGCTTCAGATATGTCTATGGGAATGTAATGGAATTCAAAACCCTTTTTTAGAAAATTGTTCAGCAAAATTTTCGTTTTCCGGCCGTCCCCCGCGCCAAATTCAACAAGATTAAAAGGCTCTCCGGCCATGTCCTGCGATATCTTCTCTTTTTGTTCAGAAATAATTTCAAATTCACACCTCGTTAAATAATACTCGGGAAGTTCCATAATCTCCTGAAACAGTTGACTGCCTCTTTCGTCATAAAAATATTTTGAGGGCAGTTGTTTAGGCATCCTAGAAAGTCCAATGAGGACATCTGTAGAGAAATTATGCTCATGTTGACTCGACGGATGTAGATCTTTTTGGGTCAAAATATGATAGGTAGCGCTCATTTTATCTTTCTTAGCCAGACTATTCTCACAAAAATCCACTCCTTTTGTCTATTTGCAGGGAAGAAAACGAATTGTGGTTTCCATTTCGTCTAAAACCAAAGCGAGGGCTTTGAGAGTCGCCTGGATATCCTCTTCCGTGATCTCATGCGAGAGGGACATCCGGACCGAGCAGTGGGCATCTTCCTCACTCCTGCCCATGGCCAGGAGAACATGGGTCGGCTCGGATGATCCGGCCTTACACGCGGAACCTGAGGAGATCTCAATTCCATGCTGGTCCATGGCGATGACAAGAGATTCCCCCCTCTTTCCCGGAAGAGTCAGATTAAGCGTATTGGGAAGCCTGCGTTTAGGATGCCCATTAAGAAGGGCGCCGGGAATCAATGTTCGAAATCCTTTCTCGAGCTTGTCACGGAGTTGACGTGTTTTCTCAAACTCCGGCAAAGTACGGAAAGCGAGTTCTGCCGCCTTCCCCAGCCCCACGATCGCCGGAACATTGAGTGTTCCTGCCCGGAATCCGCTTTCCTGCGTGCCTCCATGAATGACAGGCTCAAGGTGCACATTCTTTTTGACATATAGGGCTCCGACACCCTTGGGCCCATGAAATTTATGCCCGGAGAGACTGAGAAGATCCACACCCAGCTCATCGATATTTATCCCAACCTTACCCACAGCCTGAACGGCATCCGTATGAAACAAAACACCTCTTTCATGCGCAACTTCACACAAATCCTTAATAGGTAGAATGGTTCCGACAACATTATTGGCCAACATGATTGAAACGAGAATCGTATTATCACAAATAGCTTGTTTGAGTTGCTCTGGCTTGACAAATCCATACTGATCCACATCCAGACAGGTGACATGAAAGCCCATCCGCTCTAAAAACTGACAGGAGCTGAGGACCGCCGGATGTTCGATGGATGTGGTGACAATATGATCTCCTTTCTCTCTGTAGGCATAGGCTACACCCTTAATGGCAAGATTGTCTGACTCTGTACCACTGCCCGTAAAGACGATCCGCCTTGGCCGGGAATTGATGAGTTTGGCAACTTTCCGGCGTGCTTCCTCGACAGCATCCAAGGATCTGCGTCCAACTTGATGGATGCTGGCCGGATTTCCAAGAGCCTCGTCAAGGAAGGGCAGCATGGATTTACGAACAGCCGCCGCCACACGAGTGGTGGCATTGTTGTCGAGATAAATCCGGTTTTTCACATCCGTATTTCCGGCTTCATTTAAGACCGTACTCGATTCCTGTATATCCACAGACAAAAGGGCAGAATTTCTCGT
>CAZEWV010000125.1:0-7544 GCA_964516025.1 uncultured Eubacteriales bacterium | reverse complement strand
TGAGGTTCGAGCAAACCTTTCCGGCAGTAGGCCGCCATCGCTATCGCTGAAAGCGGATTGGCGCCTCCCCCCATACTTCTGAGTCCGCTCCGGATAAGACGTTTGATAATATTTTCCGGACCCAAAATCCACCCTAAACGCAGGCCGGGCGCAATAATCTTCGAAAAACTTCCAAAACGGATCACACTCTCCCCCTCATCAAGAGAAAAAAGAGTTGGTAATTTTGTTTCCTCATACGCCAGATCACAGTAAACATCATCTTCAATAATTAACACGTCCTCTTCCCTGGCAATCTTCAACAGCTCTCTTCTTCTCTCTTCAGATAACGTTATTCCACTGGGATTCTGGAACGTAGGAATAGTATAGATAAAAGACGGTTTAATTCCCTGTTCTCTCAAGTCTTTAAGGCGTAGTTCCAGGATCTCCGTGTTCATCCCATCCTTGTCAACAGGAATGGCCTGAGCAGACAATCCGTGGTTCCTAAGGAGCAGTAGTGATTCGTGATAACTGGGAGCTTCAACGATCACCGAATCTCCCGACCTGGCAAATAGAGAGCAGCAGTGATCCAGGGCTTGTGACGCTCCTCCGGACAGCATTATTTGGGGCCGCTCCAGAACCTGGCCTTCCTCTCGTCTGATCTTATCTCTCAGATAATCGATCAGGGGTCCATATCCCTGGTTGGGACCGTACTGGAGAGCCAATTCCCCCTTTTCCTCAAAGACAAATTTAAAAGCCGAATTGAGTTCTTCGAGGGGGAAGGTATCCGGATCGGGCAAACCGTAGATAAAAGATATGCAGCCGGGAGGACCGGCAGCCTGAACATTGGCGAGTGGATCATAGTTTGGTTTCATTGGTTTTCGTGGACTTTATAAGGTCTGGACTCTATTAAATCCGTGCATGAAATATCTATATTTTCCATTGAACCGGATTCCAAAAACTGTTTTTCTATTAATCTGATGCAGTCTCCCCCCACACCGTGGGCACCTTCTACCACAAGGTGAAGGCCGTTGGGAAGATGACTGACCGCTTCTGTTCCCCAGATAGGTGGAGTGACAGGATCCATTGTTCCTGACAATAAAAGAATGGGGACATCCACATGGACAGGGTCGCCAAAATTGTCCGGAATATTGGACTTAGGCCAGAACTCACAGACGGCCATCTGCTGGCGTATACGGTCATCTCCTAAAAACGTTCCCTGCGTAAATCGAACGATCTCCTCATCACTGATTCGGGATATATCTTCTCCGCAGGTCACACTGAGCAGCATCCCCAGCGCCAGGCTTCTGCGTATATTCCGGCTGCTCTGAATACCTGTTGCGGCAAACGGCTCATAATCACCTAGAAAGGCTTGATGAATCAAATACGGCACCTGGCGGTTTCGTCCGTAAGAATACATCATGGTTCGGAGAGCCTCCGTGAAAGAAGCGCGATCCAAATTCACACGAACACGTTCTTTGGTCACGGGATGATCGACTAAAACACCGACAGGCTCTTCATCCAACCGTTCTAAAACGGTCAAAAATTCTTCCTCAAGATTGGGAAAGGCAAAACGGCATTCGGGATTATCGATACAGTCGATCAAAAGAAGTTGTATGGCCTCCTGAGCTGATGAAGCGTGAAAGAGGGGATTTTTGTTTGCGATAGGAAGGACACCATTCAGGATCGCACTGCGGACGGTTTCGGGATGCCGCCGCATATACACGAGAGCCGCCCTTGTACCATAAGATGTCCCTGTCAAATTGATTTTGTCATAACCTAAAGCTAGGCGGAGGTCGTTCAGATCGTCCGTGGCCAAACAGGTCGAATACATAGTGAGATCGAAGTTTTTCTGCAGTTCCTCAAGACAGGCACGGAAATTATCGAGATTAAACAAGGGGTCAAGATAACTTTGAAGATTCTCGTCGGAAGAAGCCAAAACACAGTCCAACCTGTTGTCGCCTCCTGTCCCACGCTGGCTGACAAACACAATGTCCCGATCTTCTCGTATCCAGGATTTTTTATACGAATTGACACGTTGGATCACATCGGCACCCGGACCACCTGCGAGCGGAAAAAAAGGATCGGGTTTTGGAGTCTCGCTGAAAGCGTGAAGTATGACCACCGTGAGCTTGATTGTCCTGCCTTCCTGAGAATCCCGGTTCTCAAAAACTGTAAACGTCCCTGAAGAAATCGTTCCACCAACACGGGGATCTTCCTCTGTTTCAAGATCGAGCTGGGATTTCAGGACTTCGACATCAATCGGATGAACCGCTTTTTCTACGGCTGTTTTTTCTCTGCAGCTGAAAAAAAAGGCACTCACAAACACAAAACCAACAACAATCCAGATTAGGGCCAATCTATTCGTATGCTTTTTCATGAAACTATTTTATATCAAAGCCAAAGCAGGAAGACAATCATCAAAATCACGCACAATTAGGGCCAGGCTTTCAAATACATGAAAAACTTTCTCGATATTAATTTTATTCTGTTGAAAGTTATTCATGTTTTAAAAGCCTGGCCCTAATTGTGGTAACATTATGACCTCAAGCAGAGTATTACAGTAAAAGAGAGGTATTTATGAAACACTCACGCTTTATCCGTTCGACATTATTCATTGTCCTTTGTGTTCTTTTTATGTCCTGCACCCCCGACCAGCATGTTTTAGAGCCGGATCTGGAAAACAGAGAATCCATTTTGGACCGGAAGGTATTTATCGAACCGGAACTTATCATGGAAATCCCTAAAATCCCCCGTTTTTGTGATCAAATAGAGCTCACAAAGCACCGGATCGATGTCGGGGATGCGGAATTGTATGTCGAGGAGGAGGGTCGAGGGACACCCCTAGTTTTGATTAACGGCGGCCCTGGAGGAACACATCATTATTTTCATCCCTGGTTCTCACGAGCCAAAAAATATGCCAGAGTCATTTATTATGACCAGCGCGGCTGTGGACTCTCTGATTTTAATCCTGGAGAAGAGGGATACTCTGTCGATCAGGCTGTCAGTGATCTGGATGCAATCAGAAAGGCTTTGGACATAGATAAATGGGTTGTACTCGGGTATTCTTACGGCGGATTTCTCGCCCAATACTACACCCTTCATTATCCTGAACATACAGCTGGAATTATTCTTCTTGGATCCACACCAAATGTTCGGGAAGACACTGGATCTTCGAGGCAAAGGGACTTCCTCTCTGAAGAGGAGCAGAACCGACTCAAAGAGATCCGACAACAGCTCATTGAATACGACAAAAAAAATGATCTTCCCCGCAAAGAATATATTCAAGTTATGATGTATAACAATTTCCTTAACGGCGACTGGAAGCGCCAGCAGTTCTACCGGCCATCCCTTAAAAGGATCGCACAAATTGCTCTCTACGAATGGGATCACGATGAAAATTTCAACGGCATCCTCAACAGCAGTAGAGGCCGAGTCGATTTGACGGGAGCGTTCAACAACAATCCTATCCCTACATTGATACTCGAAGGACAATGGGACTTAACCTGGGGGGAAAAGAAAAAAGACACCCTTAAAAACAATCATCCCCATGGAGAGATGATTGTCTTTGAAAATGCGGGACATGGAATTTATGATGAGGATCCGGAAAAATTCTTTTCCGTTTTAAAAAATTTTTTCAAAACGCTCCCAAAAATCAAGCACGGAGACATCGAGGCGTTTAAGACATCACTTTTCGAATGGGACAAGGCTCAAAAATCCTCTCCGGCCACCATCATCGAATCGACCGGGTGGGGCCGTAATTCAAACAAAAAACTCATCCAGTCCTATTCACGCGAGTGGCTGGAACAGTTTGACTCGATTCTTCAATTCCTCAAAATTGGCTTTGCCCTCTATGACTTCGAAAAGTATGAAGACGCACTCCTGGCTTTTGAAAAGATGAAGGCTATTGCTGAGAGGGAAAAAGACAAAGAATACATAGCCATATCTCTTATTTGGCAGGGACACATGCTGGACCTGATGGGGAAAAGAGTGGATTCCATCTCCAGGTATAAAAAAGTGGTGGCCATGAACCTCGATTTTTCTCAACAGCACAGCCAATACGGGCTGCGGTATGACGTCACCCCTTATGCCCGGGAGCGAATCAAATCTCCATTTAAGCGTGTAGAAAACCGCACGATTGACTGAGTCGACAACCGACAATAAAGACGCCGACATCAGAGAAAAGGTTGATTTTTTACTTGTTTTGATTGGCCAAACAAAATAATATACACATCCAGAGGATAGAATGGAAAAAAGATCTCTGACCCTCAATGGCATCAACACAATCTCGATTGTTCATCTGACTGTCTCCATTCTAGTCATCGTTTCGTCTTATCTCTCGCTGCGTCATTTTTTTGCAGCCAACTTTCCGACATCGATCTATGACGGTTCTTTTTGTGACATCTCCGCCTTTTTCAACTGTGACAGCTCGGCCTTCTCGTTCATCGCTAAAATATTCGATGTTCCCCTGGGATATTTTGGAATAGCCATTGGTCTCGCCTCTCTTATGGGGATTATTTTCCCGTCAGCCGCCTTTGAACGAACCAATATGTTCTTAAATTTTTTTAATGTGCTCGGCATAGCAGGATTAATCTTCATCTCCATATTCGTGTTAAAGAGTCTTTGTCTTCTCTGTCTAGCATTTTACCTCTTTTCCTTTATAAACTTTTGGCTCTACACCAAATACGGAATTGCCTCAGAAAAAGGATTTTTCAGGCGGTACCTTCAGCCCAATGTGCGATTTCTCTTTGGTATCGGACTGCTGACTTTAATCGGAGCCCTGAATATCTACGCCTTCCACCATGCCAAGATTGAGGCTCAGGGCGGCGGCGTGGCCAATAGAATCGTCCAGCAGTACTTCAACCTACCCAAAGTGAAAAATCCGAGCATTATCTCCCCCTACTACACGGTTCAGGCCACAGATAATTTTGAAGACGCACCGATAAGAATCATCGAGTGGGGAGATTTTCAGTGTCCGGACTGCCTCAAGCTTCGGAATGACTTCGAGGATCTCAAAGAAGAATTCGGAGACAAAATGAACATCGTCTTCCAGTTCTTTCCCCTGGACGGCAAATGCAATTCTGTTCAGGAAAAAAACCGACATCCCCAGGCCTGCGATCTCTCCTTTATGGCCGCACACGATCCAAGCAAATTCCTGGCCATTCACGATGAGATTTTCGACAACTTTAACAAAGTGAGAGACGTAAACTGGATCAAAAATCTTGCACAAAAATATGGTGTCACGGATGCCTTAACAGATGAAAACACGATAAAAATTGTCACCGATATCATCAATACGGGAAAAGAGTATAAACCCACCTCCGACCAGTTCACTTACGGCATTCGATCGACACCGACGATGATTATCAACGAACGGATGGTCATCGGCACTCTACCTAAAGTCCAGCTCAGAGCTATTCTTCAGGCAATTTTGGACCAGGATTCCAAAGACGAGAAGTCCGGATTTATCGAAGACTGGAGATAAAGAGGAAATTGGAGGGAGTTTGCGCCTTAAAATAATATTTATTTCATTTTTTTTTCTGGTTTTTGTCACTCTGTCATTTGGCTTCAACGAGGACACAATTATATCTCAATCGAAACGGACACTCCAAAAAACGAAAATGCGGCCTCTGCCGCTGGGTTCCATCAAACCCACAGGCTGGCTCTACAATCAACTCCGGATTCAGGCCAGCGGTTTGAGCGGCCACTTGGACGAATTCTGGCCGGACATCAAGGACAGCGGATGGTTCGGTGGGGAAGCCGAAAGCTGGGAACGAGCGCCATACTGGTTGGACGGAGTCATCCCCCTTGCCTATCTCCTGAATGATACAGCTCTCAAAAACAAGGTCGAAAAGTATATGGATTTTATCATCAAAAGTCAGGATGAATCTGGTTGGATGGGATTGAGCCAGGATCAAACAAAGTATGACCTCTGGGCGGCATTTCTCATCCTTAAACCATTGATTCAGTTCCATCAAACCACGGGAGATACAAGAGTCCCTGAAGTTGTCAACAAACTGCTGCGCTGGATAGACGGCCACATCGGCCGCCGACCTTTGTTCAATTGGGGAAAATTCCGATGGTTTGAATCGCTCATCGGCATCTACTGGATGTATGAACAAACAGAGGAATCCTGGCTGCTCGATCTTGCGGTCAAGCTCCAGGCTCAAGGATTTGACTGGAGCAGTTTTTTTAAACGATTCCCACTCAAAGAAAAAACTCCCAAGGGCCAGTGGAACTTTATGGGTCATGTCGTCAACAACGGCATGGCGGTCAAAGCCCCGGCCCTTTGGTGGCGTCTTACCGGAAGTGAAGACGATCGACAGATGGTCTATAAAATGATGGAAGAACAGGACCGTTACCACGGGCAGGTGACGGGAATATTTTCGGGCGATGAATGTTTTGCCGGGAAGAATCCCTCTCAAGGAACCGAGCTCTGCGCTGTCGTCGAATACATGTATTCACTGGAAATACTGACGGCCATCCTGGGGGATCCAAAGTTTGGCGACCGTCTGGAAAAAGTCACCTTTAACGCCCTCCCCGCCACATTTTCACCGGATATGTGGTCTCACCAGTACGACCAGCAGGTCAATCAAGTTATATGCCGTATCAACGAAGACCATCTTTGGACAACAAACGGACCTGAATCCAATATTTTTGGATTAGAGCCGAATTACGGCTGCTGCACATCTAATCTGAGCCAGGGATGGCCCAAATTTGCCGCAAACCTGTGGATGCATACAGATGATGCCGGACTGGCGGCCGTGGCCTACGCGCCCTGTGTGATCAACACTAAAGTCAAGGGTATCCCAGTGAGGATTGAAATCGTCACAGACTACCCTTTCCGTGAGGACATCATCGTAAAGATTCGTACAGAAGAACCCATAACATTTCCACTCCATCTTCGCATTCCCGAATGGGCCACCGAGGGCTCCATCGAGATGATCGAAAGACCCGTTTCTTATCCAGAAGCCGGATCGTACTTCAAAATTGAAAAAACTTGGCATCGAGAAGAGGACATCAAGCTGCTCCTCCCCATGAAACCCAGAGCTTCACGGCGTTACAATAATGCCTTAGCTATAGAGCGCGGGCCTCTTATTTTTTCGCTCAAGATCGGAGAAGAATGGAAACGGGTCAATGAAGATAAATCCCACCGGGAGCTGCCTCATGCCGACTGGGAGGTTTACCCCACAACTCCATGGAACTATGCGCTCGACATCAATGAAACAACTCTTGAAGAAGATATTGTCTTTAAGGAGCACCCGCTGGGCAAAAATCCCTTTTCACCTGATGGAGCGCCAATTTCAGCGGCCATCGAAGGCATTAGAATTAAAAGCTGGACATTATTGAAGGGATCGGCTGCGCCTCCTCCTAAAAGCCCTGTTCAGGCAGGGGGCAAACGGGAAAGACTCACGCTCATTCCCTATGGATGCACCAACCTCCGTGTGACAGAATTTCCCACTTTGAAATAAAAAAGACCGCTTCAGCGCCTATTGACTTTAGTTGCCCAGATGGTAACTATTCAGGTATTAAACGTTCAGCAATAGATTTCCTGTCCAAATACCTTC
>CAZEWV010000124.1:0-7550 GCA_964516025.1 uncultured Eubacteriales bacterium | reverse complement strand
TACTGACAGGAGGGCCTAAGATCATATAGATCCGTCCCATATCCGTCCTCCAGCCATCTCTGGTAGTTCCACGTCTGAAAAACGCATTGGCATATCCAAACCGCTCCAGGTGCTCATCTTTATATTCATTCTGAGGCGTGCCGGGAGTGGGATCCCTCTGCCGCCAAAATGAGGCTATAAAAAGATCACGGTCTCTGTCATTTTGAAGTTCCAAGAAAACGTCTTTTTCCTCCGGACGAATTATGATATTTGTTAAATTCAACCATTCCTGATATTTGGGAGGAAGGTCTTTTTCTTTTAGCTTCTGACTCGGAAAAAGTAACGAGCATATAAGAAAAAGGAAGACAAAAACTCTAGGGACATTTGCTTTCATTCCGAAGCCCTCTTAAAAATGATCATTAATTCAATTAAGATTTGCCTTTTATTCATGAAAACTTCTTGATCCTTTGAATGAGATTATCAAGATTCTTTTGCTCGTCGGTTGGTAGAAGGTGGTAATTTTTTTCTTTGTATTTGATCAGTGCTTCTGCGGCTTTAATATCTTCTCCTTTAGCAAAATAAGCCAATCCCAGATTGTATAAAGCAAAGGCAAAATTTGAATCAAGTTCTACGGCTTTTTCCCAGCAGTAGATCGCCCCGTCCAGATTTCCCTTATTTCTGTAGGCGGCGCCAAGGCCGTTGTAGGCAGAAGCATACAATGGATCCAATTCGATAGCGCGTTTAAAAAGATTGATCGCCTCTTCGATAGATTGTCTTTCTTTGGTTTTGATGAACTGCGAGAGATAGACAGAACCCAGGTTATTAAATGCAATGGGATAATTATCGTCCAACGACAGGCATTGCTGGAAGTGCTCCTTAGCCTCTTCCAGATCCCCTTTTTTCCAATGGGCCACTCCTAGATAATTCCAGAGTTCCGGATCATAATCGATGATGGCCATTCCCTCTTTGAGGATAGCGATAGCCGCGTCATATTGAGCGACTTCGGTAAGAAATATGCCGAAGGTTGTGATAACTTTATAGCTTGTAGGGCAGTTCTGATAACCTTCACGAAGAACTTCAATGGCCTTTTTGAAATTTCTTTGTTCTTTGTAGAAGGTTGCCAGATGCGTATAAGCCAGATCAAAATCTTTCCTTTTTGTGATGATCCCTCTCAAGAGATCTATGGCCTCAGTGAAATTGTCATTATGATAGGCTTTCATGGCAAACTGAAGCTGTGATTGATAGGGGAGAAGTTCCTTCAGATCATCTTTTGCCGTGAATTTCTTATTTAATGTGGCCTGAGGGCTCGAGATGTATCCCAAACTTCTCAGCCGCTCCATCGTATCCCTGTCGGCTTTTGTCTGAACGGCTCCTTTTATTTCATAAGTTTGGTCTTCTATCAAATTTGATAATATTGACTCGTGCGTATTTAGATTTTTTGTTTTGGCCAGATTTTCGGTTTCGTCGAAGTCCTTTCCCAGGTTATACAATTCCTGAATCGGGGTATCCAAATACTTTTCTTGTTTTTGAATGTATCCTTTTAAAGGGGCCCACCCCCGGCTGTAATAAGGATAGAGTGATTCAAAATAGATCGGACGCGAGGACAGTTTTTTCCCATCTATAGCAGGCAGCAGGGACAATCCTTGAAGAAAAGAAGGTTTTTTTATTCCCAGGACATCACATACTGTTGGGAAGATGTCGGTATGGCACACATACTGATCGATTTTTATTGGTTTTATTCCAGGGTAATAGATGATTAACGGGATCCACAGCGTGCTGTTGTATGCAAAATATCCGTGTGTTGTCTCTCCGTGTTCTCCCAATGATTCTCCATGATCTCCCGTAAAAATGATGAGTGTGTTTTCATACAGGTTTTGCTGCTGAAGAAAGTCAAATAATCGACCCAGCATGGAGTCGACATACGCCACCTCTCCATCATAGGGATGGTCCTTGTATTCTGTTTTAAAGGGTTCGGGAGGATCATAGCGTTGGTGCGGATCAAAGCAGTGGAGCCATAGAAACCAGGGATCTGCCCTGTCCGTGAGCCATTCCTGAGCTTTTTGGACGACAACCTCGGCTTTTCGCTCGATGTAGGAAAATTCCTCAGACTGAACTGTACCGTAATTATCATCATAGATGTCAAAACCCTGGGTGAGCCCGAATCTGGAATCAAGCGGGAATGCCCCAACAAAAGCTCCGGTTGAATATCCGTTTTCCTTTAATAACTCGGCCAGAGTTAGAAATTCATCCTGCACCTTAAAATTTTGGTTATCATGGACACCATGATAGAGGGGGGTTGTTCCCAGATGGATATTTGTGTGGGATGGGAGTGTGGTAGGAGTGTGGGCAAAGCTCTTTAAAAATAAGCTTCCCTTGGCAGCCAAACTGTCGATATGAGGGGTTTTAAGATAGGCGCTGTTGTAACAGCTTAATCTGTCGGGACGCAATGTATCTATTGTGATCATAAGAACATTCAGGCGGGATAACTTGGCTGCTGTTTTAGCCAAAGTGTGTGAGGGTAGAGGTCCTAAGGAAAAAAAAAGAAAAAGGATCGCTGTCCAAAAATGTTCATTTATTTTCAATTGAGGCGCCTAGACAACATGTCTATTTTTTTAAGAATTCGATAAAATTCTTTACCTGACTTGCCCTTTTCGAATCCGGGTCATAGACTAAATACCTATTGAATGCATCGATGGATTCTGTTTTGTTGTTTTTGGTCAAATAAACAAGACCTATTTGGTAAAGAGCATCCAAGAAATCTTCCTTAAGCTCCACGGCTCGGAGGAAATATTTCAAGGCCTTTTCATGTTCGTTTTGAGTGTAAAATTTTGATCCTAGATTGTACAAAACCAAAGGATCATTGATCTTTTCAAACTCGATCTTATTGTACCAATCCATGGCTTTCTTTTCATTTCCACGATTTGTATATGTATTTCCAATTAATAACATGGCATCTACGTTTTCAGGGTCCTTTTCAAGAACTTTTAGATAGTTTTTTTCTGCTTGATCATACTGTTCCATCTGGAAGTAGCAGTTGCCGATGTTTTGATAGAGAACAGCGGCATCCGGGAACTTTTCAATTACAGTTTTGTATGCAGTTATCGCTTTTTCATATTCTCCAGTACCGAACAATGAGTTGCCGCTATTTAATTCTCTCCTCAATTCTTCAGTGATGATCAATCCTGCGAATTTTTCCAGTCGAATCTCGTGATCTGGGTTTTTTCCATACTCATTGATATTTGTGCTTATTTTTTTCGGCATATAGCCTTCTTTTTCAAAATCAATTTTGTACTCACCACCCCTGATGTAGAACGCTCTCCACTTTCCGTCTTCATCCGTAACTCTTTCAAATCCTGACTGGGCTTTAACGGAAAAGAAGCTGATCTTAACACCTTCCAATGGATTTCCTTCCTTATCATAGACAGTCCCTTTGATCCTCCCTTTCCCTCGATATCCTTGGGCTGATACAGATGAATATGCCAACAAGATAAAAAGAAAAAGTACAAAACTATTCCTTTTCATGCCATCACCTCATTTTCTATTATATCATTCACTGTGGGCAAAAAAAAGCCCCTCCCATCCTGGGATGGAAGGGGCTTTTTGCAGTCTTGTGTGCAAGGACTAGAAGTCGAATCTGATTCCGAATCTGAATACGCGAGGATTGAGGATCTTGCTGGTTTTGTTGAAAGTAGAAGTGGCCGTGATTAAGCTGTACAGCTCTAGGGTGTGGTGGTTGTTCAATGCGTTAAATGCGTCGAAGCCGAGGGTGACTTTGGATGTGCCTGAGATCATAAACATTTTTTCCAGCCTGAAGTCGAGTTCATAGAAGGTCGGCCGCCGCTGGTCCCCATAAAGTCCGCCGCTTCCGTCTTGGTTGCCGCGGGCACGAGTCCATCCGATTCCCGTTGCATAGGCCCACACATAGGGACTGAAGACGTAGCCCTCTCGGGCACGGAAGATCCAACTGGCATTGATCCCACCAAAGGGGATTTGATACAAACCTGAGAATTTAAACTGCCACCGTGAATTCATTGAGGAATTGACACCTCCATCATAGAACGCAACATTTTGAGGATTTATATCGTCACCTTCGCGATTGTCTATCCAGTTGGACAGAGTGAAAGACGCATCCATCATCCAGCCTTTGGAAAGACGCTTGTTGAATACGATCTGTGCGGCCTTGTACACGGCATTACGGTTTTCGTAGTTGGTGCGGTATCGATAGGGAAAGTATTTGGTACGGCCGTAAACAGGCTGATTAACGATATCGGCAGTTCCTGTTTGGTAGTAGTTGGCTGAGGTTTCCAGAACGCTGGCATCCGCTGCATTCAGCATTCCTATAGATCTCATGGCGTTGTGACTTTTTTTATAGAAAAGCTCAAGACGGGCGGAAAAGTCATCCATGATCTCTCTTTCATAGGAAAGATTAAATTCATCTAACAGGGGCGAGCTGAAATCAGGATCAATAAGGTTGCGCATTGTGACGCCTGTTGGATTGTCGGGATTGAGTCCACCATACCACAGCCAGTAGTCGGGATCGTTGACATCAGCAACTGTTCCGGTATCCCAGTTATATCCAAAAAGTTCGTCGGATGTCACGCGTGTATCTGCGTTCAAATCCTGCCAGATGACATCGATTTCTGTCCAGCCGACCGGATTAACATGTCTGGCCATTCCGTATCCATCCTGAGAACCGTAACGGGCTAGACTGGCTTTGACAACATTTTTTCCGGTTCCACCTATATCGTAGACTAGGCTGAGCCTGGGTGAAAATGTTTTCCACTCGGCACCGGGATCCAGCTCATCCAGGCTTATTTGAGGCATAAATTGGGGCAGCCAGGGTGAAGCGTTTTGCACTTCATCCTTGACCAAGGATTTTTCCTGATCGTATCGGATTCCAATGTTTATGCTCAGGTTTCCAAAAGTCATGGTATCCTGGATGTAAAAGCCAATCCTTCTCTCATACAAGTTGATGGAATAGTCTCTCAGCAGCCATGCTTCCCACCATTCTCCCGTGGGAAGAGTTGAATCGGGTCCATAATAGTTTAGAGTGAGGCTTCCTTCATAAAGATCGAAAGTGGTGACCGATGATGTCAAATAATCCACTCCGAATTTAATATCATGATCGCCGCCTATGATGTTTTCTGCAAAATAGTTACCCGTTACGTTCAAGTTGTAGGAATCTCTGTTTGTCCCATAATCATCAATGTTTCCGGAGTAAAAGGGCCGGGTGCGGTCGATGATGTAGTATTGACCTGATCCATCCGCTGTGCGTTCACCTTGGACAGGGTGCAGAGCAAATCCGCCATCCATAAAGATGAATTTTGCGTTTAAATACAGGTTTCCAGCCAACTGTTCCCATTCAACTTTGCCCATATATCCGGGGCCTGTCTGGTTCCAAGAATGATCTGCGTCGGACTGGGCGGCAGAATGCCAGAGCCTGTTCCATTTGTTTTTGTTGTCCCATTCAAGAAAGCCTTCAATTCTGGTGCTTGGTGAAACCTGCAGGTTGACTTTCCCATAAGCGGAGACCAGCCAGGTTTTGTCAGTGCTTGCATTGATATTCCTGGCAGCGATATCCTGGACACCCCAAGAACCATAGAACCAGGCTTTATCTTGGACAATGGGTCCACCGAAGTTGGCTCCATAGAGATAGATCTTATCGACTCCCGGATCATAAGTGTCGTAAAGATCCAGCACTTCCTGAGTCGCATTTGATGACTGCCACGCATCTCTACTCACATCAAGGTAAAAGGTGCCAGAAAATGCATTTCCGCCGCGTTTGCTGATGATATTGAGCTGAACGCCACCCGTCATTGAATAGATGTCATTATTGCCATAGTTGATCTGCACTTCTTCATAACCGGCAATATTGACATAGGCCGGAGCATAACCCAGTGCCGAGTTATCCGTGATGTTGGCACCGTCAATGCTCCAGGTATTATCTCGGCTAGTGCTTCCATGTCCGGAGTAACCGGACTGCTGACCCGCCTCATTTCCACCGACGTCTTCTTTGCTAATCAGCATTCCAGGGACCATGGCCATGATGACCCAGGGATTTCGTGCGGTCGGCATGCTCATGATCATATCACTTGTGATATTAACTCCAACCTGAGTTTTTTTAACATCAATGGTCGGAGTTTTTCCAATGACTGTGATGGACTCTTCCAGTGTTGTTTGCTCGAGCACGAGGCTTAAAATGATGTCTCTACCAAAAGAGACAGCCAATTCCTCGCGTGTGATCGTTTTGAAGCCGGGAAGTTCGACGACCAGCTTATAGTCATTGGCAACTGGAAGGTTCATAAACCTGAAATTACCCTGATCAGTTGTGATCATCTCCCTGGGTGCGATCTTGATTCCCGATAGGCTCACACCAACTCCAGGAAGAGGAACACCATCTTGATCGACCACTTTTCCTTTGATAGCACCCCGTTCCTGGGCATTGGATAGTCCTGCTATCAGAAAAATCATACATAAAAGAATAAAAATCTTTTTCAATTTTCTCTCCATTAGTAGTAATTCTTAATAATTCCCAAGAGTGAAAAAATTCACTCCAACTTTGACCTTTTTTTATTTTTTACTGTCCGATTTGCACCTCCCCTCCTGAAATTTTTATTTTTTATCGAAGTCAATTGAATCTGTATAATTTCCATCTAAATTTAGTTCTAGATTAATAGTACAGCAATATTTATGCCAAACAATATCGTTTCTTAAATGCCATATAAATCAATACTTTAGGTTTTAGCCATCAAAAATCTCCAGGAAAAAGAATCCATTTATTTGGATTTATCCAATATATTGTTCTTATTTATCGTTGACGTGCAATCCTGAGGTTCCTTTGTGCTTCGGTAAAGTCAGGTTTGATGCGAATGGCCTCTTGAAAGTGCTTGATGGCTTCATCTAAATTTCCTAATCTTGAAAGAATAACACCCAGATCATTGTGAAGAGTATGATTTTCAGGAAGCAGATATATGGCTTTTTGATATTCTTCAGCGGCTTCTTGGTATTTTCCCTGCTGTGTTAAGGTGAAACCTTTATTTCTATAGGCCTCAGGAAAGTCGTGCTTTAAGTCTATGGCTTGCTTAAAATGCGAAATGGCTCTATCAAATTTTCCGTCCAAAATCAGAAGATATCCAAGGTTATTATGGGCATATGCATTATTTGGCTGGTATTGCAGTGAAAGGGAATAGTTGTTGAAGGCCTCAGCCTGACGGCCCAACTCTAAATAAAGATTAGCCAAATAAAAGGTGGAAGCTGCTTTATCGGGCATCAAATCGATCTTGTTTTCTATGGCTTCGATCTGGACCAAACGGCATTTGTTTTGGAGCTCAGAATCCATCAGGATGGAATAATCTAAAACATTTTTGGAACAATATGTCTCCATGAGCTTGAAAAAAAGTTCTTTCTGCGATGATGTAGCATTGGATAGATCGACCATATTGGGAAAGGGCATAAACAGGGATAAAGCATATCGCGCAAAATCTATTTGTGCATCAATATCATTTAGGACAAAAGACACGATTTGACTTGTTTCAGGGCGAAGCGCTCTTTTTGAAGCAAGGTTTTGAGTT
>CAZEWV010000123.1:0-7560 GCA_964516025.1 uncultured Eubacteriales bacterium | reverse complement strand
TCGATGGCCACCAATTGATTATCATAGTGGCCGAGATAGGCAAAATTGTCGACAAAAGCTGCAGATCCCGGGATGTAAGAACCCGCCCAGACTTCCCCAGACTTAGTACCGTCAGAAACCGAAACAATGTGAAGAATTTCATCACAACCGCCAAAAATAACGTGAGTGCCATCTGTGGACGGAGCACCGTTGATGAAATTGTCTGTTTCATACACCCATTTCAACTCTCCCGCGGCTGCATCGAAACAGTACATCCTGTTATCATAGCTGCCCACAAGAATCCAGGCTGTTTCACTATCGGACCTCTCCACCCAATTGGCCGATCCATAAATAGAACTGCCGCATTTATATCTCCAGCGTTCTTGCCCGCTGATTGCATCCAGGCAAAAGAACTCTCCGCTCAGATTTCCGATATAGATGGCACCATTCAGGAGAAGTGGCGAGGCTTCGATATCATCCTGCGTGTCAAACGTCCAGACCTCACGGCCATTAAGAAGATCTATAGAATAGACCTTCCCATCCGTCGATCCGATATAGACACGCCCGGACCCGATGACGGGAGACGAAATGATGTAGGATTCCGTGTTAAAAGACCACAGGAGAGAAAGCTTATCCGGGACCTTATCCTCCGCTATTCCGGACAAGGCAGAATCTCCACGAAAAATCGGCCAGCTCAACCCTTCGACATTTAGTATCCGCTCCCCCTCATCTTTCTTTGCACATGTGCACAAAAGCATAGGGATGACCAACAAAATCACAATATATTTAACCTTCCACATATTTATTCCTTTTTCGTATTCCTGTTCATTTTTGTTTTTCTTTTGTTCTGTCCCGCCAGGAAAGAGCTGCGGTCGGGCAGGAAGTTATGCATCCTCCGGCCACTTTTTTCAGCCCTTCGCTGAACGGTTTTCCAAACGGTGTCTGCACACGAACATCAAATCCCCGGTCGACAAAAGTGAGTCCGAGTAGTTCTCCGGACTTTTTAGTGATCTGCACACACAAACCACATTTGATACATTTACCCGGTTCATAGATCACGAGTTCATGCTGGATAACTTTTTCTATTTTTTTTCTCTGAGTGAAAGGAAACCGGCGTTGGTTAGAATCGTACTCTTCCGCATACTGCCTGAGTTTGCAGGAGTTGGGTTTTCTGCAGTCACAGCCAAAACAGCGTGAAGACTCCAGAACCGCCTCCTTTTCCGAATACCCTTTTTCAAATCCCCCCTCATAAGTTATCCGTTTATGCCCTTCCGCTTCCTTAATGAGTTCGGGGGTGTCATCCTTGCGGACTTTTCCAAGCATGGAATTGAAACGCCGGACCTCGCCAGTTACAGTTCCACCGCTTAGAAACTGGTTGATAGATGTGGCCACACCTTTTCCATGAGCGGACGCACGGATGGCCATCTGGGATTTCGACACAGCATTCCCCCCGGCAAAAACTCCAGGAATACTGGTTTCAAACGTCTTCCGGTCAACGGCAATTCCCTGGCGGGTTAAAGAAATCCCGGTGTTCTCAAACAATTCGGGGTTGAATGTCCCAACAGTCACAACCACAGCATCATAACCGGATTTCAACTCCTTCCATTGAAGATCCTTCCCCAGGGAGCGTTCCATAATAAATTCGACGCCCTGCCCTGCAATGTGTTCGATCTCCGCGTCAAGCACCGACTTGGGCAGAATATCTTCGGAAACTCCGTAACGCAGCATACCTCCCGGCAGAGAATTTTGATCATAGATATGACACAGGTGACCATCCTGAACGAGATAATAGGCCGCAGAAAGCCCCGCCGGTCCGGCTCCAAGGATGGCAACTCTTTTCTCGGATTTTGTACTGATTTCGGGATGGAAGGGATGTTCATGCGCTAAATCCACATCGGCGACATATCTTTTGAGAGAACAAATCGAGACAGAGTCATCATATGACTTCCGGTGACATCCTTTTTCACACGGGGCTGAACAAATCCTGCCTAAAACAGCCGGAAGCGCAATATTTTTTTTGACCGTAATAATCGCATCCTCAAACTGCCTGTCTTTTATCTGCCGGATCATGAGGGGAATATTCATCAGGGCCGGACAGGCACGAAAACAGGGGGCCTCACAGTCACCGATATGTTCGCTCAATAAAAAATCCAAAGTGTCCTTTCTGGCCTCCATGACTTTTTCACTGTCTGTTACGATTTCCATGCCTTCAGTCACCATGGCCGAACAGGAAGGGATCAAACGGTCGGAATTTATATCATGAACAATACAGATCATGCAGGACGTCGAATGTCCGTATCCATTTAAATGACACAGTGTTGGGATGTGAATATTCTGGGCGGCGGCTGCTTCCAGGATTGTGCTGTCAGGGAGAACAGACACGTCCGAATTGTTGATGGTGATGTTGACGCTCTTCATAGTTTTTTCACAGAATCAGTCTGGCAAACCTGCTGGCATGTCCCGCATTTAGTGCATTCTTTCTGGTCTATATTGTGTCTTTGATAGGGCAAAGCCTCAATAGCACCCACAGGACATTTCTGTGCACAGATCGTGCAGCCTATGCACGACTCGTCTATAGAATAGCAAAAAAGTGCTTCACAGCGTTTTGCCGGACACAAACCCTTTAAATGTGCCTCATACTCTTCTCTAAAATATGTCAGGGTCGTCAAAACCGGGTTTGGGGCTGATTTCCCCAGTCCACAGAGACTTCCCTGTTTTGTCTTTAAAGCAATCTCTTCCAGTTTTGCCAGGTCTCTCTCTTGTCCTTTTCCCGCGCAGATGTCCGTGAGTATCTCCAGCATGTGTTTTGTGCCGATTCGGCAAAACGTACACTTCCCACAGGACTGGCTGCAGATGAATTCCATAAAATAGCGGGCGATATCCACCATGCAGTCGGAATCGTCCATGACCAGAAGCCCGCCGGACCCCATCATGGCTCCGACTCCGATTAGATCCTCATAATCGACTCGTGTATGGGCCAATTCGGCCGGGATGCATCCTCCCGACGGTCCTCCGATCTGGACGGCCTTAAACTCTTTATTGTTTTCGATGCCGCCGCCGATGTCCTCAACAATCTCCCGGATTGTGATGCCCATGGGAACCTCAATGAGCCCGCCGCGGGCGATTTTCCCGGCTAGAGAAAAAACTTTTGTCCCCTTACTCTGATCCGTACCCAATTTAGCGAAAGTTTCGGGTCCATTGCGGATAATCCATGGCACAGTGGCCAATGTTTCGCAGTTGTTGACTAGCGTCGAATGCCCCCATAGTCCCTTTTGCGCCGGATAGGGAGGGCGGAAGCTGGGATTGCCCCGCTGCCCTTCGATAGATGCGATAAGTGCCGTCTCCTCCCCACAGACAAACGCCCCGGCTCCCTCCATAATCTTCAATTCCAGAGAAAATCCTTTCTCTAAAATATCTATTCCCAGCAGCCCATCCTCACGGCACATTTTTAGTGCCGCTCTGACACGCTGGACGGCGAGTGGATATTCGGCCCGAATGTAAAAGTACCCTTCATGAGCACCCACAGCGTAGGCGGCGATGATCATGCCTTCAATGACGCGAAAAGGATAGGATTCCAATATCATGCGATCCATAAATGCCCCGGGATCACCTTCATCTCCGTTGCAGATGATGAATTTTTTTTCGTCTTTCGATTGGCGGACGAAATTCCATTTTTGTCCGGAGGGAAATCCCGCTCCTCCACGGCCTCTTAATCCGCTGTTTATTATCTGATTAACGATCTCTTCGTGGGACAACTCGGATAGGCACCTTTCCAAGGCCTTAAATCCCCCCTTCAAACGGTACTCCCTGAGATCGAGAGGATCAATCTGGCCGGAAAACTCCGTGGCAATATGTTTCTGTCTTCCCAGGAAAGCCTGGATGTTCGCATCCCTCATGTGAAGAGGATGGCGTGTGAATCCATTGGAGTTCGGATCCTCGAGGATATTTTCAATGAGATGAAACGCCGCATTTTTGATGCGCTGACGCAGAGTTTTGGGCTTGTAGTGTCTGAGGACAATGTTTTTGACATCCTCGGGCTGAACACTGTCATAAAGGACTGGTTCTTCACCCTCCATGCTCACTTCAAGCAGAGGAGTCCTGTGACACATCCCTACACATCCGACTCTTTTGACTCGAGTCTGTATGCCGGTTTCGAGCAGGCTTTCCTCCAGTGCCTGCTGCACTCGACTGCTGCCGCTGGCCACACAGCAGGATCCCAGCCCGATCTTTATCTCGCCTCCATTGTCCGACTTGGATTTCTGACGACTTGAGGCCCGGATGTCCTTCCCCTGATTCTGGAGAAATTCATAAAGAATGTTGGGCACACCATCTATTTGGACATGCCCGTATGTCACGTCATCAATCTGAACCACAGGAGCGATAGTGCAGCATCCGAGACAGGCAATTTTTTGAATGGTGAATAGACTCTCCGGATCCGTATCCCGATTTTCGGCAATTTTCAGTTCTCGCCGGAAAGCATCATGCACAAGATCGGATCCCTTGACATGACAGGCCGTGCCCGAGCAGACCCGGATGATATGCTGGCCAACCGGAGTGTGACGGAATTGAGAGTAAAACGTAGAGACACCTGTGATGGCTGCGGGTGTAATATCTGTAATCTCACAGACTCGCTGAAGGGCCAATTCCGGAAGATAATTGTATTCATTTTGAATGGCATGGAGGAGAGGAATGACAGATCCGTTGTTTGACCCGATTTCATAAACGATCCGGTCGACAAATGTAGGGATGCTGTCCTTTTCCATTTTCATTCTGATTCATTTCCCGATGCAGAACAGATGCTTCTCACCACGAATGTAAATGCGGTTATGCATGAATGCCGGAATGGTCATAGCATGCTCTCCAAGCTCGTTCTGGCTGATGAGCTCGAATTCCTTCTGGGCCTTAACGATATACATAACACTAAACATATCCATACAATAGACCTTATCTCCCACTAGAATGGGGGACGAATAAAATCCTTCATCAAAATCATGAAACCAGTATCTTTCGCCCGTCTTGCTGTCAAAGCAGGAGAGCGTCCCGAAGCTGGCCGCCATAAAAACTAATTCTTTTGTGGCCAAGGGACTGGCGACCTCTGAAAGGTCATCGATATATTCCCAAACGACTTCTGGCGTTTCCGTAAGTTTTATCCCCACTAGTCGAGCATAATCATTTACAGCAAAAACAATTCCATCGGCATAGGCGGGGGACGGAGCCACCTCACCCAGCATACACTTCACCCGCCACAATTCCTGTCCGGTCCGGGGATCGTGAGACATTACAAATGGAGCGGAATTGAGAATCAGCTCCATCCGGCCCCCCGTGTCCACAAGGATGGGGGAGGCCCAGGAGATTTCAGCATCCCGCGGCTGGTCATACACGATATCCCCTGATCTCGCCCTTAGTGCAAGAAGGCGCCCCCCGGTGTTCTGGTCAAAAGGAACAATCAAGAGATCTTGATAGGTGATAAGAGAGGAGGAATGACCGTAATGATTATCCAGCATCCCAAGATTTTTGGCCCAAATCCGTTTTCCCTCAAAATCAAGACAAGCAATATCGCCTGTAGCAAAGATTGCAAAAACCCTTTCGCCATCCGTTGTCATCGTAGGGGCGGCATATCCGGTATCATCTCCAACAGAGGGCCGCCTCTCGGGGGAACCGGGTATGTCGTTGAGTTCGGTCTGCCAGAGGATATCTCCTGAATCAGCATCAAAACAATAGACAATCTGAGTATTTCTATCCGCGCCCGACAGAAAAATCTTTTTTTCCCAGATAATAGGTGAGTTATAGCCTGGATGGGGAATCGGGATCTTCCAGAGGATGTTATCTCCGGCAGGCCCATCCCACTCTGTAGGAAAGTCAGCATCCACGGCCACTCCATTTCCTTCCGGTCCACGGAATCCGGGCCAATTCTCCTTCATCTCATCTGTGCTGGCATAATCGGAAGCCTGAGAACCTTCTCTCTGGACAATACCAATTTTTTTCACCTCCGACTGTGAGACCATTCCCAAAATAATTGCGAGGATAAATACACCCAATCCACCAAAGAGAACGTATTTTCGTGAAAGAAGTTTATTTTCCCACCCCTCCTCAGAACGAAGCCCTTCATCCAGGTTAGGCAGCCGGGGCTGAAATGAACTTAAAAATTTAAGTGCCAATAGAAGCAAAAGTACAAAAGCAAAAAGAAGATAGCCGCCTGTCCGGATTTGCCACTGGTAGGTGAAATAGGCCTTTCTTGCCAAAAGATCGAGAGCCCGGATCTGCTCCTTGAGAACCAAGTCTTCCGGATTATCCTGAAGCTGAGCAATCAATTGAGTGATAACCTCGCTGTTGAGCGGATCGTTGGATTTGGTCTGAAGATAATTGGCAATCATTAAAACACTGAGAATTCCGGCGGAAACGGCGGCAAATATCACAATTTTCTTGGCGATGCCATACAACATTAACGAAAAATTCTTTTTGGTATGTTCTTCTTTTTGAGAATTCATTGTATCAAGCCCTAAACTGTTTAATTTTTTTCTCTTTAGTCCCCAACCGGTCGGCCTCTTCCAGACTAAGCAGCCCTAAACGCACCTGCTCATAGGGGCAGTAGGAAAAACATCGGCCGCAGCTAAGACACGTCCCTTTGTCCACATCATATTCGAGCTGTCGTCTGCGGCTAAAAAGGCCGATAAATTTCAGGCAGATGATAAATCCTATAAATCCTCCCAATATCCATCCCCCTCTTTTGAACTGCTGCTGGACAGCCGTCGCTTCGGCAAATAATTCCTCTGTTGGCTTTCCCGAAGCACGGAAGGCTTTTGTCTCGTCAGTCATCTCTGTCTGTCTTCCGGAATTTTCCAAAAGAATCTCTTCGGCCAGTGAGACGGTCACATGCTGACTGGAAAGGGATATATTCAGTTGAGATCCGGCCCAGCCGCTGCCAAGCACCAGGACAGGAAACAGAACAAACACCAAGGCCAATCGCCTGATGTCCGCCTCTTTATTTGCGGCAGGAGCGGCCTCATCTGGCTTCTTAATGGAACCAAATGGACAGGACTCCTCACACAACCGGCAGTTGTTGCATTCATCCGGTGTGATTCTCACATGCCTTTTCGACAGACGGGACATCCAGCTCAGAAGCACTCCGTAAGGACACAAAAACCGGCAGTAGGGACGGGCCACCACGGTACCAAGGACCAGAATGGACATGCCGAATATGACCATATTAAAATCAGCACCAAACCGGAAAAATCCGATGAATGGATCGTACTGACAGATAATAAACCCTGTCCCGGTGACCGCAAAGAGGACCGCAAGACCCAGGTAAATGTAGGGGAGAAGGCCCAGGACGCTTTCCAGCCCTCCGCGAACTTTTGTGGGCTTGAGAACGACAGCATCCTGAATGGCTCCGAGAGGACAGACAGCCGCACAAAATGTCCGGCCGTAGAACAACGCCACAATGAGCGGCAGGACAAAAAAGACAATAACAGACAGTGGGATGGCATACGCCGGATCACGGAGAGCCAGGCTTACATTTTGAATGGCCCCAATCGAGCAGACACATCCTTTCCTGAAGAATCCAAAATAGGCCAGAGAAAA
>CAZEWV010000122.1:0-7572 GCA_964516025.1 uncultured Eubacteriales bacterium | reverse complement strand
TTGACATCCACCATGTACTCTTCAAAAGATGGGGGGAAAACACTCGAGCAGGTTCGAGGTCTTCATCCGGATTTTCACACCATGTGGCTCGATCCGACCAACACGGACCGGTTCTATGTCGGACAGGACGGGGGTGCTTCCATCACCCATGATGGCGGAAAAACTTGGATATTTTTTGACAACCTCTGTGTGACGCAATTTTATGCGGTCAGCGCCGATATGCGTGACCCCTATTATGTCTATGGTGGACTGCAGGACAACGGCACATGGTGCGGGCCCAGTATGAGCCGCGAGGGTTCGATTCTTACGGATTCCTGGTACAATATCGGCGGCGGCGATGGATTTTACACACAAAATGATCCTACAGACTGGAGAATTGCCTACGTTGAGAGTCAAGGAGGATCGATTTCTCGTGTGAACGTGGAAACACGCGAGACCGCCAGGATCAGGCCATCCCGGCAGAGCACTTATAACTGGAATGATCATGTGCCTCAGTCGGCCAAGAAAAAACCGGCCCCAAAACAGCAACCTCAAGCCGGCCAGTTCGGCCGCCAAAGATCTCCGTTTCGTTTTAATTGGAACTCTCCCATCTTGATTTCTCCCCACAATCCAAGGACGATTTTATTTGGCGGGGATCATCTTTTCAAATCGGTCGATAGAGGTGACCACTGGGAGATTATCAGTCCTGACCTGTCAACCAACGATCCGGATAAGCACAGTAAGCCTACGGGGGGAATCACTCTTGATCAGACGGGGGCAGAGACCCACTGCACCATCACTACGATTTCAGAATCCCCAATCACACCGG
Source organism: uncultured Eubacteriales bacterium (assembly GCA_964516025.1). Lineage (GTDB taxonomy): Bacteria > Acidobacteriota > Aminicenantia > Aminicenantales > Aminicenantaceae > JAUWVG01. Next base: position 6,764 of record CAZEWV010000122.1, on the reverse strand, counting down.
GTATTATATGGGTTGGCACGGATGATGGCAATGTTCAGGTGACAAAAAATGACGGAGTACAGTGGACAAATGTTCGGGGCAATGTTACGGATGTACCTGAGGGGACCTGGGTGAGTCGTGTGGAAGCCTCGAGGTTCAAGGATGGGACATGTTATTTAACATTTGATGGGCACAGGAGCGACATTTTTAATCCCTTTGTGTTTAAAACTACGGATTACGGTGAGACCTGGACAAACATTTCTGCCAATCTTCCTGATGGAGGCCCTGTCTACGTTATTCGAGAAGATTTGAAAAATAAAAATCTTCTTTTTGTCGGAACGGAATTTAAGGTGTTCTTCTCGATAGACGGAGGCCTGAAATGGACGGACCTCGGTTTGAATATGCCCACCGTTGCCTTCCACGATCTTCAAATCCATCCCAGGGATAATGATTTGATCGCGGGAACACACGGCCGTGGCATTTGGATTCTCGATGACATCTCTCCGCTTCAGCAGGCCACGGAAAAAGTCCTTGCGTCAGAAGCCTTTCTTTTTGAAGACGGCAAGCAGGGAACTCAGTGGCTGAGGCTGGCCAGAGGTGGTTATGGACGCGGAAATCTGTTTTTCCAGGGAGAAAATCCTCCTGTTGGAGCCACAGTCAATTTTTATCTCAAAGACAAACCTGCTAGTCCTATGACGCTCGAAATCACAGATGCTACGGGGACACTAAAAACGACCTATACTATTAAAGATGCCACGGCAGGTATCAACCGTTTGATGTGGGACATGCGTTTTGATCCATCACCGGATCAGATGAAGCAGAGCCTTACGCAGATGCAGTCGATGATGGACAGAATCCTCCAAAGACCGGAAGTGGAGCAAGCACAAAAGGATACCGTCAAAAGAGCGCTTGAACAACTCAAACAGCCCGGGTTAGGCTACAGAGAAGCTCAAGCAATACAGAGAAAAGCCTTTGCAACGATCGGCTTTGGAGGCGGAAGAGGATTTAGAGGTTTTGGCCGAGGTGGGGGAGCGGCTGCTGCTGAACCGGGAACATATGGTGTCAAACTTACGGTTAACGGAACCGCATATTCCGGAAAAGTCTCTGTGCGTCGGGATCCCAAACTGGAAGGCAGAAATAACTAGAAGTCATTAAATATGGATCATCTCCCGATTAGTTGATGCAAAGGATTCAAGGATACAAGGATTCAAGGGTTCGAGTGTTCTGGACCCCTTGACCTCTTGCCTTCTCTCTCCGTCATTGCGAGTGCAACGAAGCAATCTCATCCTTTCATTCATTAGATTGCCACGGCCTTTACAGGCCTCGCGATGACAATTGGGGATCATTGACCCCTCGAATCCCTGACCCCTTGAATCCTTATTAAAAAAGAATTCAAGAAAACGACTGGTCCTTCGACTAAATATAATGCAAAGTTATATTGCGGGCTTTTTACAGCCAAATGAGGAAATATTATGACTAATAATGTGTCAAAGAAAAATAACAGCCAACTGGAGAGAGATCTTTCGCGCAGCCGCCTCACACTCGAAACGATCGTAGCGTGCCAGGAAGTCCTTGCGAAGGCTCACACAAAAATGGATCTCCTGCAAAAAATTTGTGATGTGTTTATTGAAGTGGGGCAATTCAGAATGGCTTGGATAGGGATTGTGCAGAATGACAAAACAATAAAACCTCTTACGTTCTCAGGTATAAACGATGACTATCTCGAATCCAGGAAGCTGAGGTATGATAAGGAAGAGGAATTTGGCTATCCGGCAGCAAAGGCTATTTGTACGGGAGAACCCTATTTTGTTCAAGACATCATAAAAGCCCCGAAAGCCATCACATGGCAGACGGAAGCTCTCAAACGCGGCTATTCATCGGTGATGGCTCTTCCACTCATTAGCAACGGGGAAACATTTGGTTCTCTGAGTCTCTATTCCGGAGAGCCGGGTTATTTTACGGAAGAAGATGCCTATCATTTCAATAAACTTGCAGAAAACATTGTTTACGGCATCGTTGCTCTTCAAACGCGGAGCGAGCGGTACAAGGCTGAAGATAACCTCAATAACAGCCTGGAAAAACTGCGGAAAACTCTCGGTGCGATTATCAAAGCTTTAGAGAATACGGTTGAAGTCCGCGATCCCTACACAGCAGGCCACCAGAGGCGTGTGGCTGATTTAGGGAGGTCCATTGGGAGCCAGATGGGATTTTCTGAAGATATTGTAGATGGAATACGGATTGGGGGGATCCTTCATGATATCGGGAAAATTAATGTGCCGACAGATATTTTGATGAAACCGCGCAGCCTATCAGATCTGGAATTCAGCCTTATTAAACTCCATCCCCAGGTGGGATATGATGTCCTCAAGGGAATCGATTTCCCCTGGCCTGTTCCAAAAATTATTCTTCAGCATCACGAGAGACTCGATGGTTCGGGATATCCCCATGGACTTCAGGACGAAAACATTCTGATGGAAGCCAAGATTCTATCTGTGGCGGATGTGGTTGAAGCCATGGCCTCTCACAGACCTTACCGTCCGGCCCTGGGTGTGGATAAAGCCCTTAAGGAGATTAGTGAGAAGAAAGGAACCCTCTACGCTCCCGAGGCCGTGGAGGCATGTCTTGGTCTTTTCAACACACACGGCTATTCACTTAGCAACTAGAAAAGAATTTCCTTTTGGTGGTTGCTACAAATTCTTGACTATTGTTCATAATTTGCACCCCCTCATAACCAGAAATGAGCTTATCACAGTTCGTAGGGGATGGAATCTATGACCAGGAGGTGGTATACGAGGCTAATGAAGGAAACACAAAAGAGTCTTTCCTTCACATTATTCATTGGTAAAATGTGATTATATCCACATATTTAAAACATATCTTGACTTTTAAATCACAAAATTGTATGTTACAAACATGCAAAGAGATATTTATCAAAAATTATTAGAATGGAAATCTTCTCCAAGAAGAAAGCCATTGTTACTCAAAGGTGCTCGTCAAGTCGGCAAAACCTATATATTAAAAAAATTTGGCGAACAACAATATTCATATATGGCTTACCTTAATTTTGAAGAAGAACTACTATTAGATGATTTCTTCAAACATAATCTTACACCTGAAAAAATTATTAAAAATATTTCATTATATATCAAACATGATATAAAACCAGAAAGAGACTTAATCATCTTTGATGAAATTCAAGCATCCAATAACGCTCTTAATTCTCTAAAATATTTTAATGAAAAAGCAAATGAATATCATATTGTGGCTGCTGGTTCTTTATTAGGTATTAAATTATCAAAACCTAAATCTTTTCCAGTTGGTAAAGTTAATTTTCTGAATATGTATCCACTAACGTTTCTCGAATTTTTGGACGCAAATAATCAAAGTGAACTTCGGGAATTGATTGAAAATACATCTAGATTTATTCCGTACCCGGAGCTATTTCATCAAGAATTAATCAATTTGCTTCGAACGTATTATTATATTGGTGGAATGCCAGAAGCAGTACAATATTTTTCTGAAACAAACGATTTTTTTAAAATTCGAGAAATCCAAAAAGAAATTACAAATTCTTATCTCCTGGATTTTGCCAAACATGCACCAGCACAAGATATACCAAAACTTAGTCTGATCTGGGAATCAATTCCAGCCCAATTGGGAAAAGAAAATAAAAAATTTACTTTTACAGCACTTAAAAAAACAGCTCGTGCTCGTGAATATGAAAATGCTTTAAAATGGTTAGAAGATACTGGATTAATCCTGCGAGTTAGTCTTGCTAAAACTGGAAAAATACCACTAAATGCCTATTCTGATCAAACCATTTTTAAAATTTATTTATTGGATGTCGGATTACTTGGAGCGCTTGCAAAGATAGCCCCCGATATTCTAACTCATGGCGATCAACTTTTTACAGAATTTAAAGGTGCATTCGTAGAAAATTATGTCGCACAGCAACTAAAATCGCATACTCAAACAGAACTTTACTACTGGAAAAGTGCTGGCTCTGCAGAAATAGATTTTATCTGTGAATATGGAAATAACATATTTCCACTGGAATCAAAAGCCGGCATTAATCCTCGTAGTAAAAGTCTTTTATTTTATGACCAGAAATATAATCCAAAACTATTATCCCGGACTACGTTGCTTAATTTAAAACATGACGGAAAAATATGTAATTATCCTCTATATGCTATTTCCTTATTCCCTGAATTATCTAAATCTATTGCTAACACCCAGCGAAGCGAGCCGAAAAATTAAACACCGAAAAACACTGAATCTTACTGAAAAAAACATTAAAAGATAAGAACTTGGTTTTTGTGCTTGCCGTGCTTTACTCACATTTTTGTCCAATTTCCGCCCTCTGACATCCCTTACAACCTATTATCATAGAGAAACCTTGTGGTAAAAGACAAATGTGGTTTCATCTTCAATAACAGGCCCATGAGAAGGATCAACTTCTGTCTTGCGTATTTTTCCCCTGTGAGCGTTAGAGTATAAGCCGTAATAACGGATTGAACGAAACCGCTTCGCGGTGAAATAGTTGTTTGAGTCTGTCTTGTAAAAGCATCGAGATTGCCTACCAATCCACAATCATTCCACAAGAAAACTTTATCAGATATAGTCCTCTTTGGCCCCGGTGAGGGGCCTATCTTAGGCAAATTTCCTTTAAAGGAGGACTTCATGGGTATATTTCGAGACATGATGGAGCGAGATCTTCAAATTGAGAGCGTTCAATAATACAGATTTCAGACTTTGATCACAGGGCTAACTTTCCCACTAGTTTTATATCCAAAGATTATGTCTTGAGTCAAGACAATATCATGCTCCAAAACATGCATGGCCACATTATCGACCCCCATATAGGTATTCGTATGTTCCATACGGTAGCGATTTTCTTTAAGCAGCCCAAACCCACGTTCTATGGCTGTGCGAAAAGGCTTCAGTTTTTTGTAGATAATGGTCTCTGGAGTAGCTGGCCCGTATTTACGGTAGCTATCTCTAAAATGTGTATACGAGACAAGTCCACTTTCAGAATGAGAGCATGGAAAAATTACCTGAGTATCTTTCTGACAGACTTTTTTACAGTGGTATCTGGTGCGGTTTCTTTTATAATCAACACCTGTTTTGGTAAAAGGATATCCAAACTCACAAAGAGGTGTTCCTTGAGAATTGAATCCTTTTGGATAGACCAACTTGCCACGGATAATAATCGGAATAATCGTATAGCCTTCGTATATACCTTTATGAATCTCCTCAGAATCATAACCCGCATCCAGGACAATATAGGCTATATTAAGAGAAGGGAATCTCTTTTTGAATTCATCTAGGAGCAGGAATATATGAATTTCATCAGAATCGCTACGGGTACTTACAATGCTGACCATAGGGATTCCAGTAATAGTTATCAGGGAATGTGCCTTATGCCCAACAGGATACTTATCTTTATGATGGGGACGGCCAAAGCTTACCGAAGGATCGTTAAAAATCCATGAACCATTTTCTTGTTTTATTCCTTTGGAGGAACAATAAGATCTGATGGGTGTTGAATCTCCGATGAGGATTAGACCTTCATGGCGATTTTTTGGAAGTTGTTTTATATTGGGGTTTAAGAGTCCAAGTTCATTTGCCTCGTTAACAAAGTTGACATGTATTTCTGCATATTTTTTGACACCGAGATGTTTTCTCAGGGTGTTATAAGTATTATGAGCCGGTGTAGGGTTTTTTTCCAGAAGACAGAGATATCTATAGGTGCTGTTTTCAGAAAGACGTCTGGCAAGGATTCTATCAGAGACAAATGTCTGTTTGACTTTCAGCATCCGAGACAAAAAGAGGCCAACTCCGTATCCTTGAGGTCCTGCATGTGAATAACATTTTTCTACAACAGGATGAATATTGTAGAGATTAATCAATCGGAAATAGTTGACCAGGTCATTATCTTCATCTATAAGGTCCAGATAGGCGCTAGAAAGTTTTGGCATAGGTAATTGGTAATCAGTCATGAGTAATCTCCTATAAGGGGTGTTCAATAATAAAGTGGGTATCTGTTCAATACTCACGCTACCCAAAAATAGGAGAGAACTCAAGATTTAACCACCTATAAAATATAATACTTGCATAAAATATACCTATTTAACACAAATGGAAAAAAACACTGAAATAGTGGGGGTAACTTTTCATAAAAAGTGGGGGTACCTTTTGCCCAAAATGAGCTATTTGGGGTGTTTTTCGGCTAAAAATGGGGGTAAGTCCCAAAATCAGTCCTTATAAACTGTTTATATTCAAGTGGTTACAAGTGTTGAACAGTCTTAAATTCGAGGTTTCAGCTCCAGTACGCAACATTGCTACCTCGGTCGAATGAAAGAGTTTGTTCGTTACTTCATGCGGCCGCCAGACGAGTTAACCATAGCCGATATCAACAGGTATCAACTGCATCTGGCGCAGGAACGTAAGGTGTCTTGGGAAGTTTTCAACCAGACCGTTGCTGCTCTTCGGTTCTTTTATCGCATTACTCTTCAAAAAGGCTTGGAAATCGAGCGTATTCCTTACCAGAAGACTGGCCGCAAACTTCCTGTCGTATTGAGCCAACAAGAGGTAAAGGCCCTATTGGAAACGCCGGCGAATATTAAGCACCGAGCTATCCTGATGGCCACCTACGCAGGGGGACTTCGGGTCTCGGAGGTCGTCAATCTGCATGTCATTGATATCGATAGTCAACGAATGACGCTTCGCATTGTTAATTTTCACATTAAATTAACCCATAATTCTCAAATTAAATTACCCTATTT
>CAZEWV010000121.1:0-7589 GCA_964516025.1 uncultured Eubacteriales bacterium | reverse complement strand
AAACTCATACAATCCCTGCTGGACCGTTTCATCTATAAGAGAAGCTATAAATACAGAAAGACGCTTCTCAATATCAGTCAAGAACTCAGCCGAGAAAGGGATCTCCAAAAATTATCCCAGTCTATTCTCGAGCTGATTGCCAATGCCCTGACCCTTGAATACATTGCTCTGCTCCTTCCCATTGAGGGTAAAAACAGGAAATTTTTCATCCTCAAATCCCGGGGCAAACTCCCCACTTCAGCGACACTCTTTACTTTTGGAGACAGCCTCTATTCCCTTCTTAAAAAAAAGGAATCCCTAGTCTCCTATTCTTTTGTCGAAAAAAAAGAGCAGCAAAAAGACCTCAAAGAAATGCGAACTCTCGGTTTTTTTCACATGATGCCCCTCAAAGTTGAAGACAAACTCATTGGATGTCTAGGCATGGGAAAAAAAGAGGACAACAGCTACCTCAATTCTGAGGACTGGGAGCTTCTGAGAACCGTTTCTTCACCCGTTGCTCTGGCCGTTGAAAATGCCTATCTCTATGACCAATCCCATATCAAGGCTCTGGAATTGGAGAGACTCAAAGACTACAGCGAAAACATCATCGAAAGCCTGACAGTTGGAGTGGCGGTTCTGGACCAGATCGGAAAAGTGAGCGGTTGGAATCGTGTCCTCGAAGAAATATTCGCCAAGAGAAAAAATGAGATTGTGGGCAACAGTCTGATTGACGTGATCGGCAAGAAAAATTTTGCAGCTATTTTCCCATCAGACACTCAGCAGGATTTTCGCCTGGCCAGTGAGATATCTTTGGATCTGCCGGTAGGTCAAAGTAGAATTTTTGACATCGTCAAAACCCCACTCCTCGACAATAACAGGAAACCTTACGGCACCATCATCGTTTTTGAGGATATCACAGAAAAATTGTCCATGCAGCAGCAGCTTCTCACGTCAGAAAAACTGGCATCCATAGGTCTACTGTCCGCTGGGGTGGCCCACGAAATCAATACCCCCCTGACAGGAATTTCAAGCTATGTGCAAATTCTGCAGAAAAGGCTCGCCAAATCCAAGCATTCACAAATTCTGGAAAAAATCGAAGCCCAGGCAGAGAGGGTCGGCCGTATAGTGAACAGCCTCCTCAATTTCGCCCGCAATCCCTCAGAGACATCATTCTACCAGGTAGATTTGAAAGAAAGCCTTCAAGGGATTGTCTCCCTTATCGACTACAAGCTCAAAAATATGAACATCCAACTGGAGATGAACCTCTTTCCCATTAAATCTATCTGGGCACAGGGAGAAAGACTTCAGCAGGTTTTCATCAATATCATTCTTAACGCACTTGATGCCATGCCGAACGGCGGCACCCTAAAAATCGACCTCGTCATAGACAACAAGTTGGCCGTCATACACATCGGCGACACGGGCACAGGCATTCAACCACAGCACCTTCCTCATATTTTTGATCCCTTCTTCACCACGAAAGGAATCGGAAAGGGAACGGGACTGGGCCTTTCTATCAGCTATGCCATCATCAAAGAGCATGAAGGAAATATCACAGTAAAAAGTCAACACGGGGAGGGGACGATGTTTACTGTAACCATCCCCACAAATCTCGATAAACGTCACATAGACAAATCTTTAGCAACACAACAGTGAAACCATGGCACAAAAAGGAATTATTCACGTCATCGACGATGAGCCGATCATTCACGAGGTCCTGGGTGAATTATTAACATCCGAAGGGTACACTATCGAACTCTCATCCAATGGTGAGGAGGCGCTTAAAAAGCAGCCGGAATTTGAATTTGATCTCACCCTCCTGGATCTGCTTATGCCGGGAATGGATGGAATCACAGTGCTCAAAAAATTGAAAAAAATCGATCCAAGCGCTGTGATTATCATCATCACGGCCTATGCCTCGGTCGAATCAGCGATAGAAGCTATGAAGATAGGCGCTTTCGACTATATCCAGAAACCCTTCAAACATGATGAGCTCCTGCTCACGATTCAAAGGGCCATCAGTCACAAAAAACTCCGGGAAGAAAACGTCCGCCTGAAGGATGAATTAAAAAAGAAATTCTGTTTCGAAAATATCATCGGAAAAAGCCAAGTCATGCAGGATGTTTTCGAACTCATCAAAGCCTCTGCACCCACACGGAGCACCATTCTCGTTCAGGGGGAAAGCGGGACAGGAAAAGAACTGGTCGCCCGAGCCATCCATCAAAACAGCAATCGATCGAATGCACCATTCATTATTGTCAACTCGGGCTCCCTTCCGCCAGATTTGCTCGAAAGCCACCTTTTTGGACATGTCAAAGGGGCATTTACAGGAGCCGTCAGCCACAAAAAAGGGCTATTTGAGGCCGCCGACAAAGGAACGCTTTTTCTCGATGAAATCTCCTCCTTGAACATCGAAACCCAGGCAAAGCTGCTGCGTGTCATCCAGGACAGAGAGTTTATGCACCTGGGGGGCACCAACACCATCCATGTGGACGTGAGGATCGTGGCCGCAACTAACACAGATCTGGAAGACCTCATCGCACAAAAACTTTTTCGAGAGGACCTCTTCTACCGCCTCAATGTCATCAAAATAGAGCTCCCCCCTCTTAGGGAAAGAAGAGGAGACATTCCACTTCTCGTCAAACACTTCATGCAGGTTTACAGTCAAGAAAATAACAAAAAAATTGAGGGCATCTCAGAAGACGTGATGAAAGTGTTAGAAAACTACAACTGGCCGGGGAACATAAGAGAACTGGAAAACTTCATCGAAAGAGCCGTAGTTCTGACAAAAACATCGGTCATAAACAGGGAGAGCCTCCCTCCTTTCCTTCTTTCTCTCCAGAATGAAAAGCACAGTTCGTTCTCCGGTTCCTATGGAAAAGGAAGCCTGAAAGATGAACTGCAAATCTTTCAAAGAGAAACAATCATCGACGCTCTGCGAAAATCCGATGGGATTCAGAAAAAGGCCGCGGCCCTTCTTGACGTTAAACCGACAACACTTAATGAAATGATCAAGCGTTTGAGAATCAGCACCATCGATTATTCAAGCTAGCGGAAAACACCGGGAACCGCCTCATCAGGATTGATAACAATATTCTTTGGTTTTTCCAAGGTTGAAAAACTGAAGTCCTGAATACTTCTCTCGATAAGCACTCTCTTACGCTTTTTTTCTCCCCCTTCTTTCCACTCAATCCAAAGAGGAAAGACAAACAGTTTTTTAGACTGGACAACTGTGAATTTGAGCTGGTACTGTTCACCGGTTTTTTCCAAAGAATGAGTCACGCTGACTTCTGGCAAGAGGTAAGAATTAAACCAATTTTCGAAAAATGGCCTTAAATCCCTTCCGGAGACCTTTTCGAAGATACGAATAAAATCGCCGGTTTTAGCCTGACTGAATCGTTTCTGTATAAAAAATTCCTTGAGAGCCCTAAAAAAGACATCTTGACCGAGATAATCTTTGAGAAGAAAAAGCACAAGCGTCGTTTTGTTATAAACAATGGATTGAAAAGCTTCATAATTATAATAACTTATGCGCGATCCCATGGTTATGGCTCCCCAATTCGTCATCCTTTTTGTCCATGAAGAAAATTTTCGGAGTATTGCAGAATACGCTCTCTCCCCATATTTTTCCTTCAGATAAAGGACAGAAGCAAACTGGGCCAATCCTTCACTCAACCATATGTCGTGATAAGAATCCCACGTCACACCTTGACCCCACCATTGATGCGCAATTTCATGGGCCATGAAGTACTCCCTCCATCTCAAAAGAGCGACGGGGCTGTTGATGAGGGATCGCCGATACCCCTGGGCCATCCGGAGCTTGTCGTTGAGTACGACAAATGAGGGAGGACTGAATCCTCCGATTTGGGGCCACAACCTGTGAACAATACTGAAGTTCTCATACGGATAATATCCGAACCAGGATACGTAGAGAGTGAGAATTCTTTTGGCTTCTTTCAAATAATCCCACTCTCCATGAACATCTGAGGCTTGGTAATACTGGAGAAGTAAAAGACTAGAATCTTCTGCAATTTTAAACAGCTTCCCTACAATAAATGAAAGATACTTGACAGGCTTTTTCGATTCAAAAACAAACACTGGAGAACCGACATGTTCGACATCCTCGATACCCTCCAACCCCAACAATTCAGATTTTTCAACCAGGACACCGTTGGCAACAAGAGAATATCCTGGGGGAATAGTGATTCTGACTTTGGCTGTAAAATAGTCATCATCGGCCGGTGAAGGATACCAGTAAGAAGATTGAGTATACAGGTAAGTCTCATAACTAATGGGGATCATGAAGGATGACTCTTTATCCTGGGAACCTCGAAGCCTTTCTGGCAGAGGCATATTCGGTAAGACTTTTCCTCTATAATAAATCTCTACTAAAGCCGTTTCGCGCTTCCCGAGAGAGGGAGAAAGATACACATAAAGAGTCTGTCTTAGCTTGTCAAATGTATAAAATAATTGCTGTTTCTCCTCATCATTGATACGAAGGATCTGCAGATCCGAATTGATTTTGAATTTCACCATATTAAAGGAGCCAATTTCAGATTCGACCAAAACCTGGGCCTTCCCGGAAAAATAGTAATCAAGAGGACGATAGTTTATTTCAATATCATAGTGGGTGATATCAAATTTCTGACCTATAGATATAAAAAGCTGCTGCTTGTTATCGTCTGTTTGAGGAGAATAAAGATTGACAATCCTTTGTTCCTTCCATTGGTAGAAAGAAATTTCCTCCTCGGCGAAAGGAGAATAAATATAGGTATAAATCCCGATCTTCTCACCTTCGAATTCTAGCACTACCTCATCACCCTGGGGCAAAAATGACAGCCGTTCACTGTTGAGCGAGTTCTCGATGGTGAAGGACCGGGAATAATGCTTGACGAATAAGGAGTAGGCCTTGTTTCGTTCTGACTGTGTTATCGGTGCTGCATCATCATCCGGCTGGGATATAAAAATATTGTTTTTGAAAAAGGAGTTAGAGCAGCGGATATAGACATATTTGAGATCATCTGTGAGAATCGGTTTTCTATAGATGAGTTCGAGTTGATGCTGTTCTCTCTCTAAAGACGGGACAAACCGGAGGTCCCCTTTCCCTACTATCAACAACGCTGTATCTCGGTTAGGAAGATTATCATAAAAAACGGCGGCATCATGAAATACAAGCTGAATATCTATGTGATTGATCTCAATAGACTCTGCCCTCTCCATTCTTTGGGAAGGGATGGAGATTTTGTACAGAGTTTGAATATCTCCGGCCACATCTTTAAAATTAACCAGCCAGACTCCGTCTATCTTGACAAGCCTTAGTTGCCAAAGCTCAATAATGACAGAAAAAACATTGTCATATTTGACACGCAGATGAAGACTGATTTGGTTCTCGTTAACCAATCGTAGCAGAACTTTATGGATGGCAATCCGTTCCATCTGAAAATCTTCAATTTTACTGATGATTTTAGTCTTTTCAAGATCCCTTATATTCGCGTGAAAAAAACCTAAAAAACTTTCTATATTCTTTGAATTAAAAGCATCCTGTACTTGTACAATTAAATTGTCAATTTCGTCCTCTGGATCTGAAGCCAATGAAAGGGTGGATATCCAAAATAGGCTTATCAACAGCAGGGAAAATACAGTTTTTTGACTTCTTCTCATGAGATTATTATAGCAGATGAGATACGGTCGGAAAACAACTCTGCTTTATTGACGATTTATTTATCTAACCTGAATTATTCACGGTTTTCTCGATTTTCTTTTATTCGTTTTTTGTTCTCGGATTTCTCCAAAATCCTCTTCCCAAGTGATAATACTGTGGTAGTAAATCCTATCATTATCGTCAATACCCCTGGTTATTTCGGTTATGTGAGATGTCGAAGCACCAAAGGCTTCGACTGCATAATTGATCGCTTTTTCAGGATCAACGTCATCACCACAAGTGTAAATATCCAAGGCACCATACCCATATTCCGGCCATGTGTGGGTTGAAATATGTGACTCAGAGATTACAACAACACCGCTGACTCCTTTAGGAGAAAACTTCTTAAAAGATTCAGCCCACACGGTAGCTCCTGCAATCTCAGCGGCTTTAACTAAAATCTGCTGCACTTTGGACACGCTGCCAATAATGTCAGGGTCACATCCCGATGCCTCGACAATATAGTGATTACCGATAGGTTTGTGGACTTTTTTGGCCATGGTGGACTCCTCGCGTCAGTACTCTACAACCATATATTCATTCTAGGTGTCCCAAAACAATTTATCAACTCTACCTTACTAGACAATAACACGGCGTTCTTCCTTGACAACATTCAGGACGATATGTGTGACAGATCTATAGACGTTTTTTTGTGAAAGAAGATTTTTGATAAAATCGTTAAGATCCTGACGATCCTTAAAACGGCCTATAACTATAGAATCCCACTCTCCCGTGATATCATAGACGGCTATGACACGATCATCCTGGGCAATACTTTTTTGCGTTTCCAACAATTTCCCCTGAGATATCCGGAGAGCAATGACCGCCATCAACTCCATGCCAAAATATCCAGAGTCAACTATAGGAATATAACCTTTAATAATTCCAGCATCCTCAAATTTTTTTACTCTATGAATGACGGCAGTCACAGATGTTCCTACGTCCTTGGCCACCTCACGGAAGCTTTTCCTGGCGTTTTCATTGAGGGACTGTATGATCTTTTTATCCAGTTTATCGGCCATCTAAACCTCCAAACAATTGTCTTGTATTTATCCTCATAATACACTTATTGACTTATTTTATCATGTTTACCTTGACAATTGTAACTATTTATTCATAATATATCAACTATTGTTTTAAAGCCGCTCTTTAGGAGGACCCATGACTAGATATGAATATCCCGACGAAGATTGTTTTGGCTTAGACTCTGAAAAGCAGGTGCTGGACATCGTTTACAATCCAAAAAACAAGATTGAATTTATCCGAATCATGTTTCCGGACATTTTGGGAAGACGGATGGACTTTTCCATCCCCAACGCAGAGTTGGAAAAAACTTTTAAGGATGGGAAGGGATTTGATGGATCTTCCGTGGAAGGTTTCGTCCGGATAGAAGAAAGTGACTTAATCATCAAGCCAGATCCTAAAACCTTTCGAGTTTTGCCGTGGACATACCGGGGTTTTGAAGACGGGACCTTTTGGAGAGAGGCCCTCATGTTTGGAGATATTCTTACACCTGAAGGAGAGCCTTTTGAGGGAGATTCACGACATATATTAAAGAAAGTCCTTAAAAAAGGGCAAGAGGAATTTGGGATCGATGATTTTAAAATAGGCCCTGAACTTGAGTTTTTCATTTTCCCAAATAAGAATACAGCCACTCCCATGGATGACGGCGGGTATTTTTTCAGTGGTGAGCATGGGGAAATACGAAAGGAGATTCAACTCCTCCTAAAAAAAATGGGGATTGAAACCGAGTATGACCATCATGAAGTGGCAAACGGCCAACATGAAATCGATTTGCGGTATCTCTCCGCCCTCGAAATGGCCGATGTCTGTACCATTTTTCGCTACATGGTCAAAAAAGTTGTCCGCAAACACGGCCTTTACGCCACATTTATGCCTAAGCCCCTCA